>JALSMC010000203.1 GCA_026987995.1 Sulfurimonas sp.
GTCAACAAAATTTATAAAATCACAAATGGTAATTATAGAGATACTAATAAGTTACTTTATACACTCTTTGATTTATATGCCGCATATGAAACTAACCAGCAACTCTCAGCAGTTAAAACGGATCAAGTATCAAATAAACTAATTGAAATGGCAGCAATTCACACAGGTTTAATTCATGCTTAATATTGTAGACCTAGAAAAACGTTGGTTTATATTTAAGTTAAAATCATATATTCCACACCTGAGTATATTTATCAGTCTTATAGTTATTATATCTATTTTTTTAGTTTTTTCACGTACCTCACAAGATATTTCACAAGCTACTACAACATCCACTGCAGCACCTCTTGTAGTAAAAAAAGAGATACTCCCAGTTAAGGAACCTCTCCTAGCCACTCCTAAACCAGTAGTCAAAATAGAACCCGTGCAAGTTCTCAAACAAGAACCTCAAGTTTTACATGATGACAAGAGAGTTAAGCTCTCTCCATCTTTAGGATTTATGAGAAAAATGCAAGGCTCTGTACAGCCATACTATAAAAATGATGTTCAGGACAGAGAACAACTACAAGAACAAGCTCCTCCACCAAAAACTGAAGTTGTAGAACAAGAAGAAGTAATTGTGCCCGTACATAGACCAGAAGCTAAACCTGATGTAAAGAAGATAAGTATTAAAAGACAAAATACTCAAAACGACATCTATGAAATAATCGCGCGCTTTAAGAAGAACAACAACCCTGCATTAAGTCTTTTTGTAGCAAAAAAATATTATGAGCTTGGAGACTATGAGCAGGCATATAACTATGCACTTATTACAAATAAAATAAATAAAGAAATCGAATCAAGCTGGATTATTTTTACAAAATCACTTGTGAAGCTTGGTAAACGCGATAAGGCTATCGCAACACTTAAAAAATATATAAAACAGTCACATTCAAATGGTGCACGTATACTACTTGATGAAATTTATGCAGGAAAATTCAAATGAAGCTCTTATTAACACTTGTCTTAGCACTCAACCTCTATGCTAATACAAAACAGAATATGTTTAATCTTTACCAAAACAGCAAATACGAAAAAGTTTGCCAAATTGGATTTGATAATTTTAAAAAAAATAAACGTGATGAAGAATTTGTATCACTTTATGCATTTTCATGTTTAAACTCAGACTATATTGATAGACTAGCTGTGCCAACTGCAGTTCTAAAGTTCTCAAAAGAAGCACGTGCAAATTCTGCATACTTTTCTGTTATTTTAATGCAAAAAAAGCTTCTTTATCATGCACTAGTGGACAACTATGACCTCTCCGAGTTTGCCTTACCTACAACAGACTATGTTCTCTCTCGTGTTTTTGACCTCTATTCTAAGATTGGTAAACATGAACCAAGAGCTTTTTATCTATTTGATGATCCCAATGATAGTAAACTTACATATAAGCTCTACCTTGTTAGAGAATATAAACTCAATAAAATTGTAATAGAAGAGTTTTATGATACAATAACCATAAAACGTCATGTTTACTGGTAGGAGATACTGTGGATAGAATTACAACAGACTTACTAGCAGAAGGCTCTATCATGAAAGGGCAAGTTGATAGGCTTTTAGCAAAAGGTATCAACGAGAACTTAATCCTTCGTGACATTACACTATCTGGTTTTATGACCATGGATAGACTTGTAAGGTTTATAGTTCAAAAAGTTCGTGATGGTGTTTATAATCTTTCTATCATCGATAACTATGACTATATTCATGAAAAAGTTGTTCTCCAAAAACTAGCAGATGAGCTAGACTTATCTTTTATTGATTTAGATTCATTAGATATGGACTACTACCTTACAGCAAAAGTACCATTAACACAACTTCAAAAGTATAATGTTATTCCTGTTTTTCAAGATGATATGAGTGTTACTATCGCATTTGATGATCCTTTAAATATCGAAGCAGAAGAATCTATACAAAGAATATTTCCAAAAAAAATTGTTAAAATAGCACTGAGTACAAAAAAACAAATCGCATCTTACTTACATAAAATTGCACTAAAAGATAGTGTTAAAGATTTAGTTAAAAAAATAAAAGATGAACTAAACTCGATTAGTTCTGTAGAAGAACAACAAGAAGCTTCTTCTATCTTACTACTTATTGATGTTGTACTCAAAACATGTATCAATAGCCGCGGTAGTGATATACATATCGAACCAACGGAGAAGAACTGTGTTGTACGTTCTCGTATTGATGGTAAACTTGTTGAGACATTTATTTTTGAAAAAGAGATTTATCCACCTCTAGCATCAAGATTAAAGCTTTTAGCGAACCTTGATATCGCAGAAAAAAGAAAACCTCAGGATGGACGTTTTTCTACTGCAGTTGGAGCTAGAGAGTATGACTTTCGTATCTCTACTTTGCCTATTTTGTATGGTGAGTCTATTGTAATGCGTGTACTAGATAAAGAAAAAGCTCTTGTACGACTCGAAGATGCAGGTATGGATTCAGTAAGTTATCAAAAACTTCTTAAAGGGCTTGGTGCACCTTATGGTATTATTCTTGTAACTGGTCCAACTGGTTCAGGTAAAACAACAACTCTCTACGGTGCACTTAATGAGCTTAGAAATGTAGAGGATAAGGTTATCACAGTTGAAGATCCTGTTGAGTATAGAATGAACCTTATCCAACAAGTACAAGTAAATGCAAAAGTTGGTCTCTCTTTTGCAGATGCACTTCGCTCAATTCTTCGTCAAGATCCAGATAAGATTATGATTGGTGAGATTCGTGATCAAGAAACACTTGAGATTGCAATTAAAGCTGCACTAACAGGTCACATGGTTATCTCAACTCTACACACAAATGATTCTATCTCTGCTATTCCTCGTATGGCGGACATGGGAATCGAGCATTACCTTATCTCTGGAGCACTTGTTGCCATTCAAGCACAACGTCTTGTAAGAAAAATATGTGTCCATTGTAAGGTTGAAGATGAACTATCACATAGTGTTTTAGAAGAACTTGACGGTGTCTTTCCTGAGGGTTCTAAGTTTTATAAAGGTAGTGGTTGTAAAGAGTGTAGTGATAGTGGTTATATGGGTCGAGAAATGATTTGTGAAGTACTTACTATCACAGATGAACTCTCAACTCTAATCGCCAAAGGTGCAGGTAAAGATGCAATGCTTGAACAAGCACAAAAAGATGGCTTTATTGATATATTTGCGAATGGTATTCAAAAAGCTTTAGATGGAATAACAAGTATTGAAGAGATACTAAAGGTGGCAAAAGGATGATGTATTTTACAGCGACGGTACTAACTAAGGGTAAAAAAGAACAATTTGGTTTTTATGCTGAAGATAAAAAAGATGCGAGTAGTATCGCAAAACTAAAGTTTAATGGAATTATTATTAAGGTTGTCGAAGATAAAGAACCTCTTGAAGATCAATTTAAACGCATTAAAAATGACCTTTTAAAAAATGTTCGCAAGAAAAAAATTAAACAAGATGGACTTATATCTGCTATTAGACAGTTAGCGGTAATGACAAATGCAGGTATCTCGATTCATGACTCGTTAAGCGAGATTGCTGATGCGACTGATGATGAAGCTTTAAAAATAGTTTTTTCTAAGCTTGCAGATGATATTAATGCAGGTCACTCTATATCAGCTTCAATGGAAAACTTTCGTTATGAACTAGGTAACTTAACAATTGCCATGGTACAACTCGGTGAGAAGACAGGTAATCTTGATGAGTCACTTTATGCACTTGCTGATATGCTTGAAGAAATTCGTGCAAATGTCATTAAATTTAAAAAAGCGATGGCTTATCCTCGAAATGTAATGGTTGCAATGGCAGTTGCATTTAGTGTATTACTTACTTATGTTGTACCTCAATTTAAAGAGATATTTGATCAACTTGGTGCAAACTTACCTGTTCCTACCATTATACTCATGACACTTTCAGACCTTTTAGTCAACTATGGTGCTTATGTTCTTGCTGGTATAGTGCTTTTCATTATTGCCTTTAAATATATGATTAACAATAATAGAAATTTCAAATTTGCCTGGCATAAAGTTCTACTGCGTTTAATCATCATGAAAAACATTATTAAGTTCTCTACACTTAGTAGGTTTACACTTGTATTTTCAGAATTAATTCGTGCTGGTATCCCAATAGCTGAAGCACTTGATACTTCTATTGAGATGATTGATAGTCTTCCACTCAAAGCAAAACTACAGTCTGTAAGATTTACAGTTGAAAAAGGTGGAACACTAAACAAGGGTCTTGCTGAAACTGAACTCTTTGAGAACATGATTTTACAAATGGTTCGTGCAGGTGAGGATAGTGGTACTTTAGATGCAATGATTCAAAAAGTTGCAGAGTATTATAAAATGCGCTTTGATGCTATTATTGATGGTTTAAGTGAAGCTATTGAGCCAATTATGCTTTTCTTTATCGCATGTATGGTTATTCTTCTTGCTCTTGGTATCTTCTTACCTATGTGGGATATGGGAAATGCTGTTCAAGGAAGGTCATAAATATCAAAGAGTTATTACAACTCTTTGTGTTTTTTCTAAAAACTTTTTCATATTCTCTTCATCCGCTTTTATTTTATACACTATTTTTATGTCAAAATCTTTTTCTAAAATACTCACTTCAAAAACCTCACACTCATACTCAATAAACCGGATATCACTATATGCAATTTCAATTGTAACAAAACACTCTTTTTTATATTCATATAACTCTACCTTATCTAATACTTTATTTACAGCATCGCTATAAGCCCTCACAAGTCCACCAGTACCAAGTTTTGTACCACCAAAGTAGCGAACAACAATAACTGCTGTATTTATTAGCTCTTGACCTTGGAGTACCATCAAAGAAGGTTTGCCTGATGTTCCTTTAGGCTCTCCATCATCACTAGAGTGTTCTACAACCTGTTCATACTCATTTAAATATCTATAAGCTGTTACAAAATGTCTTGCTTTTGGATGTTGCGATTTTAGTTTTTCTAAGGTAATTTTATAAGTATCGTAAGGAGTAAGCCAAGCAATAAATTTAGACTGCTTGACTTCTAATGTGTGAGTTGAAATATCTTTTACATATTTCATGAAAAAGCTTAGGCTAAGTTTGTATAGATTTTTTGCACATCTTCATCATCTTCTAAGCGTTCTAAAATTTTATCAATTTCTTCTTGCTGCTCTTCGTTAATCTCAACAGGAGTATTTGCGATGCGCTCAAGTGTCGCTTTTTTTATCTCTATCTTCATAGCTTCAAGTGCTGTATTTAATGTACCAAAACTAGTATAGTCAGCTGTAACTAAACACTCACCACCCTCTTCTTCAATCTCTTCAAGACCAGCATCAATGAGTTCAAGTTCTAATTCTTCAATATCCATATCATCAGTTAAATCAAACTCAAAAAGTGCTTTACGGCTAAACATAAACTCTAAAGAGCCCTTATTTAACATTTCAGCACCATTTTTTGTGAGTATATTTTTTACATTTGCAACTGTACGTGTATTGTTATC
Organism: Sulfurimonas sp.; assembly: GCA_026987995.1. GTDB lineage: Bacteria > Campylobacterota > Campylobacteria > Campylobacterales > Sulfurimonadaceae > Sulfurimonas. The sequence goes on from JALSMC010000203.1 coordinate 5,509, forward strand.
TGTAGCACACTCTATAAAAATTAAAACACCATAATGTGCTTTACCCTCAAAGTTAACCTCTGCCATATCTTTAAGGTCTTTTGCAGTAGCACGTTTAATAGCCGCATCAATATTGTCTTTTGGCATATTTTCAGCTTTGGCATTAAGGATAGCAGTACGGAGTTTAGGATTCATATCTGGATCTCCACCACCCTCTTTTGCAGCCATTGTAATAACCTTACCAAGCTTAGGAAAAAGCTTTGACATCGCTCCCCATCTTTTTAACTTTGATGCTTTTCTATACTCAAACGCTCTACCCATAAAAATTCCTTATTTTCGACTTCAATTTATTGTGCAATTATAGCGTTTCATTGTATAATAATGATTAAGGAATAACTATGCGACTTGGATTTCGTCTTAAACATCATTTTTTCAGTGCTTTTCGTGAGTTTTTTGTGCATCATCATGGCTCTTTAGAGTTTCGTGCAAAAATATTTGCACTTCTCATTGTTGCAAATGAAAAACCTCCAGTTGAGTCTTATATACTTGTCAAAGATATAGGCATGAATATATACAATGGGGATGTAGAGAGATCTGATTTACTTATGCTTTCAACCAAAGAAATTGTACAAAAAACGATAGACAATCGCTTTGATATAGACCTACTTATAAATAGTATTTTAAAAGAACTTAAAATTATTCCACGTTATGCAAAAAAAATAGATATAAAAGCACTACGACCTTTGCTTTCACTATCGCATGATCCAGATATTATTTCTTACCAAGAAAACATTCTAGAATTTTTACAAAACATAAAAGATGAAATTTTAAATCAGCCAACTATTGCCAAACTATAGCAAACTTAAAGCCAATTAAGCACAGCTCTAAGTCATTGATGCTAAAATACCATTATTAAATTTACGGAGCACTAGAACTTGTCCTTAAACCTACAGACGCATACTGAGCATTTCACAAACCCACTCTATTTAGAAAGTGGGCGCATACTAGAGCCTTATGATATCACATATGAAACATACGGTACCCTTAATGATGATAAAAGTAATGTAATCGTGGTTTGCCATGCACTCACGGGAAGCCATCATGCAGCTGGTATTTATGAGGATGACAATAAATCAGGTTGGTGGGATGGACTCATCGGAAGTGCTAAGGCAATTGACACAGATAAATACTTTGTAATCTGCTCAAATATTATAGGTTCATGTTTTGGTTCAACTGGTCCTATGAGTATGCGATATCCGCATCATGAAGAGTATCGCTATAAATTTCCAGTCGTAAGTATAAAAGATATGGTCAAAGCACAACGGATTTTATTTGATAAACTCGATATTCATAGAGTTGAAGCTATTATTGGTGGAAGTATGGGTGGCATGCAGGCTCTTCAGTTTGCTATTCACTATCCAAACTTTGCAAACAAAATCATCTCGCTTGCTGCTACACATGCAACACAACCTTGGGCTATCGCATTTAATAAAGTAGCACAAGAGTCTATACTCAAAGATCCAGACTTTAAACAAGGCTACTATGATCCTGAGATTATTAAAGAGCAGGGTTTATCCGGTATGGCTGTTGGTCGTATGGCTGGGCATATCAGCTTTCTTTCACATGAGTCAATGCGTGAAAAATTCGGACGTGAGTATAAACTTACAGATGGTTTATATGAGCTTTTTGGAAAGTTTCAAATAGAGTCTTATTTAGAATATAATGGCTATAATTTTACAAAATGGTTTGATCCGCTTGCATACCTCTACATCACAAAAGCAATAAACATCTATGATCTTGCTCGTGGATTTGACTCACTTGGGGATGCACTTAAACGTGTAACAGCAGAACTACACCTCATTAGTTTTAAAAATGATGTTCTTTTTAAAAACTTTGAGATGCAAGAGTTAGCTGAAGAACTCAGTGCAGTAGGTAATACTAACCATACTTACATAGATATAGATAGTGACTATGGACACGATGCTTTTCTTGTTGAACTTGATAAATTTGATACTTACATAAAGGATATACTCAATGGCTAAAACAGACTTTGAAACAAAGCTAGAAAATGCAAAAAAGACACTTGAGACACTTATGAGTCCTGAGATAACACTTCAAAATAGTGTAAAAGCTTATGAAAGTGGAATGAAAGAGCTTCAAGATGCACAAAAAATTCTCGAAGATGCAAAGATAAAAATTCAAGAGATCAAAGTCTCTTAACTTCTAACTAAGGACTTAAATGAGAGCAGCAGTTCTACAGTTAAATGCTCAAGGAATGAGCTCTACTAAACTTTACAATAACATTAGAGTTGCACATAAAAAAGGTGTGAAAGTTTTACTTCTTGGTGAGTATGTCTTAAACCCATTTTTTAAAGAACTACAGAACATGTCTCTAAGTATGATAAAAGAGCAAGCATCTCATCAGATAAAAGTTCTCAAAGAACTCTCCTCTACATACTCTATGACAATCATTGCTCCTTTAATAATCGTTAAAAAAAATGACCTTTATAAAACTATAGCAAAGTTTTCCCCCTCTTCTACTTCTTACTATCAACAACAAATTTTGATAAACTACTCTCACTGGAATGAAGAAAAATTCTTCTCAAATAGTGTCACAAGACTACAAACACCAATGATATTTAAAATTGATGGTTTTAAGTTTGGAGTTATAAGTGGTTTTGAGCTACACTTCGATGCAATATTTCATGCACTTAAAGATAAAAAGGTCGATGCTATTTTAGTTCCTAGTGTAGCAACTTTTGATTCTTACGAGAGATGGAAGGCACTTATTAGCTCTCGTGCATTTATTAACAACTGCTATGTTTTAAGAGCCAATAGAATTGGAGAGTATCAAGACAAAGATTACTCATGGAAATTTTATGGAGACTCAGTCTTAGCTTCACCTAATGGAGAAATACTCTCTCACTTAGGCAATAAAGAAGAGTTAATGATAGTAGATATGACTCACACAGAAGTAGTTGGAGCAAGACGAGCTTGGGGCTTTAGAGATGCAATAAACAAAAGGATAAACTTATGATGCAATATTTTCACAGACAGGTACAACTTTGGGGAGAAGAGACACAAAAATCACTTCAAAATAAAAAAATAGCTATTGTTGGTGCAGGTGGGCTTGGTTCTTCTCTGGCATTTGCACTTGGTGCTAGTGGTATCGGAGAGATACATATGATAGACTTTGATGAAGTAAGCCTACATAACATTCACCGTCAAATCGCTTTTACTATGGGTGATGAAGGAAAAAACAAAGCAGTAATAAATGCAGCAACTATTGAAGCTAGGTGTCCCTATGCTAAAGCTATTGCTCATGAGTGCGACTTTAAAACTTGGAGTGAAAAGAACATAGAAGTTGACTTAATCATAGATGCAACAGATAACCTCCCCACTCGTGGCGATATAAACACATATGCAAAAAAAGTCAATATGCCTTGGTTGTATGGAAGTGTTGAAGCTTTTCATGGTCAAGTCTGTTTCATAAATGAATCATCTTTTAATGATGCTTTTAAAATAGTGACAAAAACACCTGCTGGAATTGCGGCACCTATCGTTATGCATATAGCTTCACTTCAAGCAAATCTTGCACTGCGTTTCTTAGCTGGAATGAGTGTGAAAAAAGATATGCTGTATTATCTTTTCTTTAATGAAGAGGGTGAGATGATAACACAAAAGTTTGGACTTCCAAAAGCAGACTAATGCTAGATTAGTTTTGGAAGTTTCCATTGGTACTTGATAGCTAAGAGTCGCATGAGAGTACCAAAGAGTAAAAGTAAAATAGATACTAGTGTATTAAGAGTAAAGTAGCTATCTATGAGCCATATTAAACCTCCGAGTAAAAGAGCGATAGTTCCATAAAAATCATTTGTTAAAACAAAGGGAACTTTATTCATCATCATATCACGGATGATTCCCCCACCAACAGCAGTTAAAAATGATAAAAATACAACACCCGCAAGATTAAACTCTGCTTCTAAACCAACAACAGCGCCTGTAAACGCGAACATACTTAGTCCTATGCTATCACTGAGGTGAAAAATAATATTATCTGTTAGCCTTGTATGCTTATGCAGTTTTAAGAGGTATGCAAGAGCAACTGTGACTAAAACTATACTTATTGGATATGTTTCATGAAAGATAAAAGGGACACGGTTAGTAAGTAAATCCCTCACAACACCCCCACCAAATGCGGTAATAAATGCCACTACTAAAATGCCCAATATATCATAACGAGCTTTTGCAGCTAAAATGTATCCGGAGAGACTAAATGCAATAGTCCCAACAATGTCTAAAAAAACTGTATATTCCATTTAAAGTCCTGGTGCTTTCCACATACTTGTCGTGATATTTTCATCCACTAATTTTAGCTGTGCTTCATAGGCTTTTTGCCATTTAACTTTTATAGTATCATAAATTCTTTTATTTTCCATATCTGGCTCAAAAGTTTTATCCCATACAACGAGTTCTTTTGCAGCACTTACTAAGTCTTTATAAATCCCACATCCAACTCCAGCAGCCATTGCAGCTCCTAGAGCAGTTGCTTCTGTCACTTTTGGTATTTTAACCTTGTACCCTGTCACATCCGCTAAAATCTGCGACCATAACTCTCCACGACTTGCTCCACCTGCAAATACTATCTCTTGGATCCCTATCCCAGAAAACTCTTTGATTCTCTCAAGATTTATACTTGAAACTATTGCGGCATTCTCTTCTAAACTTCTAAACATACTTGCACGATTACAGATGTTTGCATCTATGTTAAGATTTAAAAAGCTAGGAGCTCCGTGATACCATTTTCCATACTTCATCGAGTCTGAAAATATCGGCAATATGCCATACGAGCCAATAGGGACTTCTTTTGCTTTTTCTTCTAAAAGAGTATAAACATCTATACCTCTCTCTTTTGCTTCAAGTTTTTCCATATCACAAAAAGCATCTCGAAACCATCGCATAACTAAACCACTAAAAAATGTAATTCCTTCAGCTTGCGAGAGTGAACTTATAACATGAGGATTTACACGGATACCCATATCTTTTGGAGGAGCAGTCTCTTTTGGAATGTTTACTACTTGTTGCCAAAAAGATCCACCAAGAACAGCTACATCACCAACTTTAACAACACCAAGTCCAGCAGAACCGAGCTGTACATCACCACCACCCATAACAACTTTAGTTTGTTTAGAGAGTCCTGTTTCTAAAGCGGCTTTCTCTGAGACTAAACCCATCACTTCACCTACTTCTAAAACTTGAGTGAAAATATCATCTTTAAGACCAACTTTTGTAGCCATCTCAGCATCCCAAGAGCGTTTAGGGAGTGAAAACAGACCTGTTGTTCCACCATTACTAGGATCAGTAGCGATAATACCACTGAGTTTAGCCAAAATCCAATCCCCTATCATAGAGATACTTTCTACTTTTTCATAAAGCTCAGGACGATTATTTTTCAACCACATAATGCGAGGCAATGCACCAAGAGCAAAAGTTTGACCACTTAAAGCATAAAACTCTTCTTCTATCCCCTCATAATTCTCTTTGAGAAACTTTACTTCTTTATCTGCACGAGCATCAACATTTGCAACAGCCCAAAGTTCTTTACCATTTGCATCATAAAGCACGATACCCTCACGCATACTCGTAGCACTCAGAGCTAAAATGTCATCCGCGTTTATCTTAGCATCTCGTATAGACTCTTGTATACATCTACACACTAACATCCAGTTTTTTACAAAATCAAAACTCATAGAGTTAGCTACACCCTCTTCTTCTAGGTGTGTCCATTCTCTTTGACTTACCGATATTTGCTTACCTTTTGTATCAAAGATTACAGCTCTTATACTTCCTGTTCCTGCATCTATTGCTAGTAGGTATTTTTTTTGATTCATAATGTTATTCCATTTTAAAAATATTAAAAATTATTACGGCGAAAATGAAGCCGAAATATAAGATATTTTAGAGGCTCAGACCAGAGGAAGGATTTGTCCTCTTAAATATCTTATATGTAGGTGAAATGTAGATAGTTTAACTTTACTTTTTTAGCTTCGCTTGTTCTAGTTCCCAGTACTCCATAGCAAAACTGTCTGCTACACTTATACTCTTGTAACCACCAAGCTTATCAGCTTGAAGAACCGCTCTCATTGTATGCTCAACTATGTCATTTATAATAGCCGCCTCTTTGGCTGTTTTGCCAAAACTAATCACTGCAAGATTTTTAATTATCATATAGTTTGGTGCTGCATTTAACATTACCTCATCAGAAGCATACTTTTTAAAGTACTCTTCATACTCTTTCATATACTTAGTGATTCCAGCTTCAAGGTCAGTATCTTCCATAATGAGTGGTACTCTTTTTGTTCTTATTATATGCTCAGGTGTAAGTACCCCACGACTAGCAAATTCACATAAGTTTTCTTGTGAAGCATAATGACTCGCTAATGGTGATTGGTTGATATTGAGTGATACATTATAACCTTTTGCATCCGATATAACTTGTACAATCTTTTGTATATCACACTCGCTTGCCTTGTACTCACTTGATATCTGAAGCTTTGCATTTTTCTTTAAAAACAGTTCGGCTTGACTCACTGCTTCTATCATCTTCTCATATGACTCTTTAGCACTGTCATCAAAGGTAAAGATACCATGGTTATGTAAAATAATTCCATCGATGCTAGACCAGTCTAAATCTTTAGTCATCTCATAAATAGTATGTGCTAAAATAAATCCAGGCATAACATAATCAACCACTAAAAAGTTTGGAAATACTTTTTTG
>JALSMC010000204.1 GCA_026987995.1 Sulfurimonas sp.
TATCTCTTTATGAAACGCCATAAACATTTCCCATGCCTGAGTAGATTTAAGATAACCGAACTCTAACTTCATATCAAATCTTCTCAAACTTGCTTTATCAAGATTATCCATGAGGTTTGTAGTAGCTATAAAGATGCCATCAAAGTTTTCCATCTGTACAAGCATCTCATTTACTTGACTCACTTCCCAACTTCTTTGTGCATTACTCCTCTCACTTAAAAAACTATCTACTTCATCAAAGACTAATACTGCTTGTTTCTTTTTTGCTTCACTAAATGCAGCAGCAATGTTTTTCTCAGTTCCCCCTACATACATATCCATCAGGTCACTTACCTTTTTTATAATCAATGGTTTTTTTAATGTTTTTGCGATGTAACGACCATAAGCACTTTTACCTGTGCCTGCTGGACCATAAAGACATATTCGAGCATTTGGATGTTTTTTTATACCTCTACTCAACTCTTCTAAGTTTGTGTCACTATTTATAAATGCAGGATTATAGATTGAGGGAAGTATTTTTTCCTTTTTACTCTTTTTAACTTTTTTGATTTCACTATGTCCCTGTGCTTTAAGTGTGTTGTTTAGTATTTGTAGGAAATCTTTTTGGCTACTACTTTGTATACTTTTTACTACCTTAGTTGCACTAGCTATAAGAGCAGGAGCTATATTGTTATGTGAGACTAAAAGCTTGAGTGTTTTATTATCAAGCATATCTTGAGAATATTTCTGAATTATCTTCTTTCTCTGACTCTTTTTAGGCATAGACAACTCAAGAGCATAATCAAACCTTCTCACAAGTGCATCATCAATGCTGTGAATATTGTTAGTAATCCAGATAGTAGGAACTCTATTACTCTCAAGCATACGGTTTATCCAAGCCTTGTCTTTTTGGCGAGATGGTGCACTGAAAAAACTGCCACCACTACTCTCAAAAATATCCTCTGCTTCATCGTACATAAGCATGGTGTTTTGATGTGCAAGAAGAGCTTGTGCACTTTTATATGCTTTTACTCTTTTAGCTCCATCCATAGCCTCATCATCTTCATCTGAATAGCTCACTTCATAAAGGGCTGAGTCAAGTTCATGAGCAAGGAGTTTTGTGAGTTCTGTTTTACCTGTACCTGCTGGACCATAAAGAAGAATATTTACTCCCTCTCTTTTCTCTTTGATACTTTTTTTAAGATATGGAAGAATGATATTTATATCTTTTTTTATGTGTTTATAATCTTGTAACGCGAGTTCACTTTTATTACATGGACGAAGTATATCTTTAAGCATGGACAATATATCTTCATCAGCATTTGCCATATTATCTATAAAATCATCGCTAATGGAGTCAAATTTATTATCAAGCGAGTGTGTATTGCGTTTGTCAATTGTAAGAAGTGAAGAGTTAACAAGTTTGGAATCATTCTTTAAAGCTTTATCTACTGCTTCTTGAGGAATATCTAAAATAATACTCATCGCTCGTTTAACTTGTTTAGTTGTAAGGTCATTGCCTAAAAGTGAAACAGCATTATCAAGTAGTACATGCTGTTTCATAAGAATAAAAAACTCTATTGCCAACAAATAACAAACATTAAATTAAGAACAGAAATTGCTATAAGAGTTAAAAAAAGAGATTCAAATGAGAGTAACTTATAACATTTCAGAGAACGCAAGAGAAGAAATAAATATAGCAA
>JALSMC010000205.1 GCA_026987995.1 Sulfurimonas sp.
ATTTTCTTTTTTTATTTTTAGCTTTTGTAGTATAGAGTTTGTATTCCCAACTTTAAAATCAGGCATAGAAAGAAGTCTATTGTCGAGGTTGTAAAAAAGTTTTATATTTTCATAGTTTTGAATTTTAGTGAATTTTTTGAATGCTTTTTCTCTCAGTGCTAAATCAAAAGAGTAGAGAACTTCTTCCTCATAAGCTGTGTCAAAAACTTCAAATATTGACTTAAAACCTGCATCTCTAAAGTTACGTAAAAGTGCTTCAACAGCATAGGTTTTAGCGGTATGTATGTTTAAAATTGGTTGAAAAGCTATATCGAGTCGTTCTATTATTCGCAACCATTTTTGTGTTAAGTTATTCATACTCGGATTGTATGAAAGTCTTATTACAAAGAGGTTACGCTTGTTAAAACCTTACACTAAATGTAGAACCGTGATTTTCTTGACTCTGTATTGTGAGTTTGAAATCATGCAGCGATAGAATGTTACTGACTATAAAAAGTCCTAGACCGAGTGAGTTATTCCATGTGTTTTCATTTACTCTATAAAACTTATTTGTAATGCTGTTTAGGTTTTGTTCTGAGATACCTATACCGCTATCGATAACATTAAAAGATTCTTTTGTATAAGTAACAGTCACTTCATCTTCTGAGTACTTAAAAGCATTCTCGATAAGATTGGTGATAACAACACTGAAGAGCGAAGCATCTCCTTTTATGAAAATATCTTTATTCCCTTTGATAATAACCTCGCGTTTAGGGTAACTAAGGCTGATGTTTTCAACAGTTTCATGTATAAGTTCACCAAGGTTGATACTTTTAAATGTCATCTCTTGTTGCCCGCTATCAAGCTTTGATGAGAGTCTGAGAGTATCTATGAGTTCACTGAGTCTTACACCATTCTTATATATTTTTTTGATGAACTTTTGTCTTATATTTGCATTTATATCAGGGTCATCAAGAAGTGTTTGTGAATAGCCATTGATGATTGCTATAGGATTTTTAAACTCATGACTTATGGCAGAGATAATGTCATCTTTTTGCTTGTTAGAAGTTTGTAGCTTTTGAGTAAACTTACTTTTTTGTTTCTCTTTTTTGGCAAGAATTTGTGCTACTTTTGTAAGTAAAGATGTAATGTTATAAAACTCAACAGAGAGAGTAGAACGAATATAAGTCTCTTTTTTCTTCTTTGTCATAGAGGTTAAAAAGTTGAATATTTTGTCTACCTCTTTTTCTATGCTTTTACTGATTTTAAAAGTTATGAAAAAGATTAGCCCAAAAAAGAGTGCTAAAATAAGCAGAATCTGTTCTCCTAAAAGTAAAATATCAGCATTGATACTTTTTATCTCTTTAGAAATTCGTATGTACATTGGTCGTTTTAAAGTATCAAATTTTTTAACTACATAAAGTAGGTCTTTATCTATGGTGTGAGAGTGACGGATTTTTGAGCCGTACTCATTTGTGTTAGACTCTATAACTTCTGCTCTATATTTATGGTTTTCCATTTTTGTTTTATCTTTATGAGATTCTGCAATAATCTTACCATCTAAAGATATAAGTGTTAAACGCAGCCCTAGATTTTTTTTGATGTTGAGGGCTAGTGTGTCTAAGTTTTGATTTGAGGGTATGGTAAGAGAGAGTAGTTCTATGTTGTGTATGATGGACTCTTTCGTCTGCTCAA
>JALSMC010000206.1 GCA_026987995.1 Sulfurimonas sp.
TTACAGACCACCGTATAGGTCTAACACTCTATGCACTAGATGATATTATGAGCAATGGTAACCTCAAACTTATTTTTGAACCTCTTATGTCCCATGCAAAAACAGAAGCTATTAAAGAAGCTGGACTCTAAACGATGTCAGTGTTTGATGAATTATCTAACGATGAGCCTGTACATGAAGTAATTAAATCTGCATTTGACACAGACTTACCCATAGATGGAGCTTGGGGCTACACCAAAGAGGCTTTAACCATCATTACCTCTTCTGATACCCCTTATGCTCAAATAGAGCATATGTTCGCCTCTATGCGTGCTTATCTAGAGATGAATATGACACTAAATGAAGCCTCTCGATATGGAAGTATCAATGTTAATGAACTGTTCAGAGAAGAAATAGGCACAGAAGCTAACAAGTACCATAAAGTAACCTATGAGATTACTGCAATGAAAGAGTCACGCTATACTACTTTCATAAAAGAGTATAAAGAAAATTATGGAAAAAAAGATTTTGATTTAACTACACACTTCCAAAAAAGAAAAGAAGCCACACTTCGAAGAGAAGTAACACACTGGTTTGAACTAAGTTAAAAGTTTAGTGCTGTAACCTTTATCATAAACAAACATCTCACAAGATACTTATTTATAATAAACATGACTATACTACTTTTTGTAGTATAGTCAAAATCAAATTATTTGATTTTCTTAGTTGCGAAAAATGTTTCGCCTTTAAGTTGTGTATATGTGATTTTAATTTCATCACCTTTTTTACCCTTAAATACAAACTTTATCAATGGGTTTTTAGAAAGGAATTGACTTGTTGAAGCATCATAAACTACTTTGTCACCTACTGTTGCAGTGATATGTGTAATAAAGTTTGCTTCTAAACCTTTTTTCTTTGCTTGATCATAAGTAAGCATAGCGTGAGAGATAGAAACTTTTGTTTTAACCACACCATTCTTTTCTTTAGCTTTTATTTTCATTTTTACTTCTGTTGCTGCTGGAGCATCAGCCATTGTTGCAGTAGCCATAAGAGCGATACTTGCAAGTGCTAACATTAATTTTTTCATTTATATTCCTTTATATCTATATATTAGACGCGATAATGACGTGAAGGACTAACCTTCACAACCACCAAGTGCAACTTCAAGTGTAAGTTTTTTAGAGTAAAATTTACCATCTTTACCCTCAACGATAGCAGTAATCGTACCAGATTTTTTCATTTTAATTTTTAAACCAAAATCTTCTACCATATCTTCAGTCACAGTAAAAACTACTACTGCTGCTTCAGGATTAGCGTCTTGAAAAATTGCAATTGATTTAGCAGGAATATCTGTTTTAACTGAAACAGGAATTGCTCCACCGTTACTTGCAACTTTTGGAGCTTTAAGTTTAATTGCTGCATCTGCAGGAGTAATCTCACCATAAAGTGCTTTAATTGCTGTTGGCACATCATGTGCTATCCACGTATCTGGCTTCTCAGCTCTGTAATCTGTAGCGCTTAGGCTTACTGTCATTGCTGCCACTGCAACAAGTGTTAACATAGTTTTTTTCATTTAATTTCCTTTCGATTAAACATAAGGATGAGAGTACGCTCTCAACCTCATGCTCATATTGTAATGATTTATTGTGTAATAATTGTGATAACTATTACTTATTTAGACTCACTTATCATTT
>JALSMC010000207.1 GCA_026987995.1 Sulfurimonas sp.
TCATAGTTATCCTTTTTCTGTTATAGAACTATAGATTAATAAGGTTACAAGAATATTACATTTTTAGAGGTGCCCATAAGTAATAAACTTGTAATAAACAAATATTATACTTTTCAAACTAATTCAGGATGTGATACTATGAAAACAAGAGAATTTGTAATTAAGACTAAAAACTTAGAGATAGAGTATGATGATTCACTAACAGTTGATTTAATTCAAGAGTATGTATTTGAAGAATTAGAAGTTCCTGCAGAGTACATTGAGTCAATGAGTGTTACTTCTAATAGAGTAAACATCAAACTATCTAAAGAAAAAAGATATTTTAATGATGACTGGTATGTTAACTTGCAGAGAGTGGCTTAGTTGTTGGTAGAGAAAAAGATACAAGAAGTGACTCTATTGTTTGATGACGAGATTGTAAATTTATAGTTATAGCTTGTGCAAATCTTCTTGACTATATAGAGTCCAAGTCCGAATCCACCTTCACTTTTGTTCTCTCTTACAAATTTTTTGACTATTTGAGAAGAATCTTTTATAGCTCCCTCATTAATGATTTCTAATGAATTTTGAAGTTTTATTTCAAGAGTGGCACCTTGGGGAGAGTATTTAATTGCATTAGACAAGAGGTTATCAATAAGTCTAATGATATCCTCTTTACTGGCTTTGAGTTCTCTCTCTTTGAGATTTAACTTTAAGTGTAAAGACTTGTTTTTTATAAATGTAGCAAAAAATTCTACGCGTTCTTCTATAAGTTTTTTAAGTGCAACACTCTCTATGTCAATTCGTTTTTGATGCTCTAGGCGCACATATGTTAAATCTTGAAAAAGTTTAGAGATTCTAAATGCTGAGCTCTCTATTTTTTTAAACTCTTCACTCTCTTTACAGAGAGGGTAAATCTCTTGAGCTAATTCTATATTGATTAGAATGTTACTAAGAGGAGTATTTATCTCATGGGTAGCATCGCTGATAAAATCTTCAAGTGACTCTATGGTCTCTTTCATAGGTCTTAAAAATGCTCTTCCAAGCACAAAAGATATAAAGATAATAAAGAGTGTGCTCAGTATTGAAAATATAACTATAGAGAGAAGAAGCTCTTTATGCTCTTTAGAGATGTCAATGTAAGAGAGAAAAAGAATATCACCCCACATTTTATGCTCTTTTAAAAGATAATAGAGTCTGTCATTATCTATAAAAAACTCTTTAGAGAGGTCAATATTTTTTGGTTCAAATGAGCCTATTTTCAACTCTTTATTGATATATATTGCTAAGGGAATATTGTCATACTTTGGAGTTACACCACTAAAAAGAAAGCCACTTGTTTTGTTCTTTTGTATAAAAGTATCTATGTTCTCTTTTATTTTTGTTGTATTGTTTGTGATGATAAGCTGATAACTCATTTTGTAGTAGAGAAATGTTCCAATACTCAAAAGAAGAAGTGAAGAGCTTATGTAGATAAGCAAAAAACGTCTAAAAGACTTCTTCTCATTCAACATATCTATACCCTAAGTTTTTAATTGTCTCTATCTTCTCTTTGCCTAAAACTTTTCGTAAGGAGTTGATGTATACACGTAGTGAAGATTCACTCACCTCTTCACAATAGTCATATATAGACTCAAATATAGCTTCTTTGGAGAGTATTTTACCATCATTTTGAATAAATATATTGAGTAGACGAATTTCTTTTGCAGTGAGCTTTACTATGTTGTTTTCTCTATAGAGTATCTGTTTTTGAGTATCAAACTGAAGCGAGGGTGTTACTTTTACAAGAGTCTCATTTTTATAAAGACGACGTAAAATCGCATTTATACGTAGATGAAGTTCTGAGAGAGAAAATGGTTTTGTTAAGTAATCATCACCACCTGATAAAAAACCTTTTTCAATATCTTTACTAGAGTTAAGTGAAGTTAAAAAAATGATAGGAACTGTAGAGTTTTTACGAATCTCTTTAGCAACTTCAAAACCATGAAGATGAGGAAGCTTACCATCAAGTATGATGATGTCATAATGGTTCTCGTATACCATTTCAACTGCTTTTTCTCCATCAAATACGGCACTACATGCAAAAGACTTCATTTGTAAATATTTACATATAGTACTGTTTAAATCAACATCGTCTTCAACTACAAGTATATGAATCATAAGCGAGTAGTAAGTCTATCTTCTAAGCATAAGTAGAAAGGAGTGGACTTGCTGCAGATGTTGTATCTTTCTTAGTGTTTTGATCAAGTATGTCTAAAAGTGTTTGTGTATACTCTTGGTCACTCATAGTTGATTGATCAACTGTTTTCATATCTGATACCATAGCAGCTCTTTGACTCTGGTCCATAGAACTCATCTTCTCTTTAAGGGCATTTCTGTCATCAGTTGAGAGAGATTGCATGATATCTTTCATTCCACCTTGACCTTGTCCTCCGCCACTGCCATCCATTTTTCTCTGTTGCATCTGTTGCATTTGACCTGCTCCATTTACTGCATCTATTGCCATAATATTTCCTTTTGTTTTCTAAGATATTGAAATTTTATACTTTCAATGTTAAGTGTACGTTAATTACACACCTTGGGCATCACTTTTATTTGTAGTCCATATAAAAACCAAAGGAATAAACAGTAGTGTTAAAAATGTCCCAACTATAAGTCCACCTATGGCAACAGCACCTAGAGGTGCTAGCTTTTCAAGTCCTATGGCACTTCCTAATGCTACTGGAATCATTCCTGCTGATGTTGCAAATGCTGTCATGATTACTGGGCGAGTACGGATTCGGATACTCTCTAGCATCGCCTCCGTTACTGCCATTCCCTCATTTATTTTTTCAAGTGCAAAGTGTATGAGTAAAATAGCATTGTTTACTATGATACCAGAGAGCAGTATGAATCCCATCATCGCTGGCATAGAGGTGTGGTAGTTGAGAAATAGCATAATCCATGAAGCTCCTACTACAGTTAGCGGGATAGAGAGAATAACCATGAGTGATATTTTAACAGAGTTAAAGAGTGCAATTAACATAAAAAATATTAAAACCACAGCAAAACCGATAGCCCCAACCATACGAGCTCCAGAGTTTTGAAACTGTTTTATATCACCTGTCTGTTCCATTGTGACACCATCAGGAAGTATTTTTTCTTTAAATGCCGCTTCAAAGTTACTCATGATGTGTGAAATAGCTGCTTTTTCTCTAAAGCCATAAACATTGAGTGTGTACTTGAGTCCCTCTCGTGTTATGAGAGAAGGCTCCTCTATCTTACTAACAGTTGCTACTGCCATAAGGGGTATTTTTCCTTTTGGAGTCCTGAGTAAAAAGCCCTCAAAATCACCTAAAGAGTTACGACTTTTTTGATCAACCCAAAGACGAATTTGAAAGTCTGTAGAGTTATTGAGGTGAAAAGATGCCACTTGTGCTCCACGAGTAAAAGTTTGCAGTTGTCGTGATATCTCTGCGTTTGTAAGACCAAAGTGAGCCGCTTGCTTCTCATCTATGTTAAGCTGATAGATACTTTTGTTGTTTGCCCATGTTTTTGATACAGAGACTATACCCGCTGTCTCTCTCATAGCCTCTTCTACTAAATCACCAGCAGCTTGAAGGTCCTCAAGTCTATCACTGTAGAGAGTAACATCAAGATTTGCTCGAATACTTGCAAGTGCAGTAGCACCATAATCAACCACATCAACACTCTGTATATTTTCTATAAGGTTGAGTTCACGGCGAAGTTTTCGTTCTATCTCCCATATAGTCTCACTACGTTTATATCTATCAACATAGGTTGCTGTTATGGCGATATTGTCTATACCACTACCACTTCCTATGCTCATAATACCTGCTTCACTCCCAATAGCACTAGAGAGATAAAGTAGTTCACCATGTTTAGCGATTATTGCATTTGCTTCTTTGAGTACTTTTTTACTCGCTTGTAGAGGAAGGTTTGGATCTACTCTAAGAGATATTTTTACTCCACCTGTATCCATAGGAGGCATCAATTCTTGTCCTACTATGGGCATGACACCCTTAACACTTGTGACAAATAAAAACAGAAGTACTAGCATATAACTAGTTGCTACAAGTTTACTTTTGAGTGCTGCTTTGACAGCTTCTGAAAAAAATGATGCAACACTTTGAGAAAAACCACCTGTAATTTTTTCAAAAAATGCTTCACTTTTTAAAATCCACGGCTTTTTGATAGTAAGAACCTTGAGTGATATTAGTGGTACGGCAGTAACAGAGATGATATATGAAGCACCAAGTGCTAGAAGTAGTGTTCCTACAAGTGGCTGAAAAACAGTTTGAGGATAACCCCCTACAAAAAGCATAGGAGAGAGGGCTATCATGGTTGTTATTGTTCCAGAGAGGTCGGCAAACATTATCTCTTTGGTTCCCGAGTATACAGCCTTATGTATGTCATCATGGAGCTCTTCATAGTGGCGTTCTATATTTTCCATAACGACAACTGCATCATCGAGTAGGAGACCAAGAGAGAGGATAATAGCTGTGAGTGTTACGACATTAAACTCTACTCCTGCTATCCACATGAGTGCAATTGTTGTTGCATATACAAGTGGAATTGTCACAAGAATAACTAAAACTTGACGAAAAGAAGCTAAAAAGAAGAAAATGACTATAGTAGACATAATAATAGCATCACGAAGAGACTCAAACATATTTGTCGTACTTTGAACAATGGTATCTTTTTGTGTATCTGTTATCTCAAAGTTGATGTTTTTATACTTCTCTTTAAATGAATCTATTTTCTTTTGTACTAAGTCAACACTTTTTATAACATCGGCATTTTGAGAACGTTGTACTGCAAGGGCAATAGCTGGCTTATCATTTCCAAAGTACTCAGCAGAATTTTCATAGTGACCAAAATAGACTTTGGCTACGTCTCCGAGTGTGATGTCTGAAGTAATAGCGATATTTTTAAGATGTGAAATAGTCTCGCGTTTACCCAAAGACTTTAGCAAATAACGACTTTTATGACTTGTGATGAAGCCTATAGCAAAGTCGTCATCATTGGCTTTAATCTTAGCTATGATTGTAGATATATCAAGGTTATATCTATCGAGTTGCTCTTTATCTACAATAACTTGTATCTCTTTTTTGTATCCACCAAATATATTTACATCTGCAATACCATCGAGTTTAATAAGCTCATGTTTAAGCTCAGTTTGGGCAAGTTGTCGAACATCTTCGAGTGGCATTGAGCCATCCTTAGAACTCAATGCATAGGTGACTATTGGAGCCGTTGTTGCCGTGATTTGAATAATTTTTGGTGCTAAAATTGAACTCGGAAGTTCTGCTTTTATCTTATCAAGTGCATTGCTCACATCACTCGTTGCCCCATCTATCCCTTTTACATACTCAAACTCTGCGTTTATAACACTCACTTCATCTATAGTCGTAGAGTAAACACGGCGAACATTGTCAAGAGTATAGAGCTCCTCTTCTACAACTATGCCAACATTTGTAGCGATACTCTTTGCAGAAGCACCAGGCTCAACGATGACAACTGCTACAGTAGGGTAGTTTGAATCAGGAAAGAGTTTTCTATCCATCTTCCCATAACCAATAGCTCCTAAAAAAAGAAAAAGTGTTAAAAATGAAAATATAAAATAGGGTCTATTGAGTAACATGTCTATAATAGAGGTGCTTTTTTTCATGACTATTTATCCTCGTTAATCATAACTTCACCATAGCTTGGAAGGAGTGAGAGCTTCGCCTCAGCAGCTTGTGCGACAGGAACAGTTGGACATTGAGAGATAAGAACTCTCTCTTCATTTTGTAGCAAGACATCAACTATTTGTGCAGTGAATTTCTTATCACGATAGAGCATGATGAAGCTTGCATCCCTTTTATGTAAAATTGTATCTATAGGAAGAGTGCACCCTTTAGCACTCTCGATTGATACTGCTATACTTTTGTACGATTTATTTGCAAAAGGGAGTGTTTTATAGGGTTTGACTTCAGCTACAAGTAGAGAGTTTTTTGCATCCTCATAGCGTTTTGTAACTTCTCCAACAAGCTTTGCATCAATAGAAACCTTTTGCCCCACTAAAATAGGCTCATCCCCATCTACAAAACTAAAGAGTAGTTTTTGATCATTTGAGTTAAGTGTAAGGAGCGGTTTCCCTCCAAGCGCTAAAGAGCCTGCATCACTAAGCTTTTCTCCAATAGTTCCACTAAAAGGAGCTTTAAGATTAAGATAACGCAGTTGTGAGTTGAGTTGTTTTATGTTTTCTTCTACACCGACAAGTGCAGAACGTTTTGTTTGGTACATCACTGAAGAGTTGTCGTAAGCCTCTTGAGAGATAGCGTTGATAGCTAAGAGTTTTTTATTGCGTTGTAATATGTTTTTTGCACTTTTAAGATCACTGCTAAGGGCTGATTTTTTCTCTTTAAGTGAAGCAAGCGCTGCTTTTGTTTCGCTATCATCAAGTGATACAAGCAGATCTCCTTTTTGGACTCTGTCACTCTCATGAACATATATTTTTTTGATTTTTGCTGTAAATTTTGAGGCTATAAAAGCACTTTTACTCGCTTGGAGTTGGGCTAAAAACTCTCTAGTTTTTTCTAGTGTTTGTTCTTGTGGCAGAACAGTTTTTACACTACGAAGATAAGTAAGTGGTTTAGATAAGTTTTCAACAATCTCTTTTTCTTGAAGTAGAAATTTTGCGGCTACAACTCCTACACCTACTGCTACAACTATCATTATAATTTTTTTCATTACTTCTCTCCTTTTTCGTTGAGGTACTCTATGTAGTACTCTGCTTTTGCTGATTCATACTTGGCGTTTATCATTTTTGCTTTTGCAAGCAGCTCTTTGGCTTGTGTATCTAGCAGGTCATCTAGTGTGATGGCATTACTCTCATACTTGACAGCTTCAGCCTTTGCAATTTCACTCAAAAGTGCATACTGTGTAACTGCGGCTTCATAATCGGCAACCGATAAGGCTAACTTACTTCGCGCTATTTTATAGTTTTTTTGTAGGTTTAGCTTCGTGTCATTGAGTGAGAGTTGGGCTAAGACAAGGTCAAGTTTTTGTGACTCTACAAAAGAAGACTTCACACCAAAGTCATACAAATTCCACTTAAGATGTAGACCAACTTGCCAAATCTCAGCACTATTAAACTCTCCCTCGTTTATAAAGGTAGTATTTGGTACAGAAGATGAAGGTGGTGTTGTGTTTGTTGTGGCGTTTGGTCCAAAGTTTGTTCCATAGTAAGCCCCAAAATCAATGACTGGATAGTAGGCAGATTGAGATTTTTCTATCTGTTTTTGTGCCACACTATTTTGAGCTTTTGCAAGTTTGTAACGCTGAAGAGACTCAACTGCCATTGTTTGTATTGTGCTAGTTTGAAATGAAATGGCTATATCTTCAGCTGTATCAAACGCCACCCCACCCATAAGTGCTACAAGTGAAGCCTTGAGTATGTCACTGTTTGCTAGCATCTTTTTCTCATTTGATAATGCTTCTTGGTAGGAATTTTGTGCTTTGAGAAAATCAAGTTTTGACTTACTACCGAGCTTATAGGAATCCTCTATATGCCCCATCAGTTTTTTTTGTGAAGCAGTGTAGAGCTTTTGTGCTTTGAGCTGTTTTTGCAGAGCAAGTAAGGAAACGTAGAGACTTTTGGCATTGTAGATGAGCTCCTCTTTTGCTAAATTTGTCTTTATAAGTGAGTTTTGATAAGCAATATCAGAGATTTTATAAGAGCTTTTTTGAGCAAAACCATCAAAAAGTATAACATTGTAAGCTACACCAGCACTAAAGAGATCATTTGTCGCAGGAATCTCATAGGCTCCTGTTGGAGTGCTTACAATATCCATGGGAGTAAGTGGGGCTAGTGTGCGGGCATTGTTATAATGGTCATAGTTTGCTATGAGATCAAAACGACCAAAGTTTTTGCTCTGAGTGCTACTACGAAGAGCATCAGATTTTTTAGACTCAATCTCTGTCTGTTTAAGAGAGTTGTTATGAGTGAGAGCATTTTCTAATACTGCATCTAAGGACATTGCACTCAAAGATGTCATACATACTAAAGAGGTGAAAATATATTTTTGTATCATTGAAAATCTACCTTTTCTAAGATTATCTTAAAAGTATAGTGCTCTAGTGTTAAGTAAACATTAACATTAATATTTATTAACATTCTCTTAACACCAAAAGTATATACTTCTTGCAACTTAATAGAGGAAAAAATATGAAATACCCACAATTTTTTAATGATATAGAGTCTATAACTCTTTATGATGATCTGAGTCAGTTTTTAGGTGTAAATGATGATGGTGTTGTTGAGATTACTTATGCAGATATTGTCAAAACTGCAGGGCATAGTTGTGCTACTGTAGCAGGGGCTTATTTGGTAGCGCTCAAAGGACTTAAGGCTCTTTATGGTGAGACCCTTCCTGCACGTGGTATGATACAAGTAGAGCTAAAAAATGCTCCTACAGAAGATAATGCAGGTGTAGTAGCTTCAGTTCTCTCAAACATTACAGGAGCGACAATAGATTTCGGTTTTGGTGGCATACCTACAGGGAAGTACAACAGAAGAAACTTGCTCTTTTTTAGTGCAAACATAGATGCTGATGTCTGTTTTACTCGTAAAGATACAGGCAAAAAAGTCTATGTTAGCTACACACCACAAAAAGTAGTAAACCCAATGGCAATCCTAAAAAGTGCTATCGTTCCAGATGCAACAGAGGAGGACAAAAAAAGTTTTCCAAAGAGATTTCAAGAGATGGTAAAGAGTGTTTTTGAAAATAGTGATAAAGTTATCAGTGTCAGAATAGAATCTTAACATAGAATTAACATTATGAAGATATACTTACCTTATAAACAAAATAAGGAGTTTATGATGAAAAGTTCAATATTAATAATAGTAGGTTTAGCAACAACTGCTTTTGCTTCACCAAGTGCGGAGCTTGTTTTTGACAGTAAATGTGCAGTATGTCATATTAAAACCATGCCAACAGATAGAGCAAATATGGTAGCACCTGCACTTATTGGAGTTATGAGACATGTTAAAATGGCATATCCAAACAAAGATGAAGCTGTGAAATTTATAGTTGACTATGTTCAAAACCCTAGTAAAGATAAAGCTATATGTATGCCACAAAAGATAGCTCGCTTTGGGTTGATGCCATCTCAAAAAGGCAACATAACTAAAAAAGAGCTGCAAGAGGTCTCGGAGTGGATGTTTGATAACTATCCACCTGCAAACTTCGCTTGTAATTCAAGAGCACAAGGCAAAGGCGGTATGCCTAGAGGTGGTAAAGGGATGATGAATCGTCCTAGTTTCTCAATGTTTGATACAGATGGAAATGGTGTGATTACTCAAGAAGAATTTAACACTTTTAGAACAACAAGAATGCAAAATAGAATGAATACTCAAGGTCAGATGCAAGGTAGAAGTGGTATGGGTCAAAGACAAGGTAGTGGTATGCAAAACAGACCAACATTTGTAATGTTTGATGCAAATGGAGATGGGGTAGTTACAAAAAAAGAGCTTACAGACTTTAGAGAAAAAAGACAATCACAAAGATCTGCTCAAGGAATGCCTATGCGAAATGCAGCAAATGCACCGTCTTTTGAGAGTATGGATATAGATGCTAATGGAGAGTTGACTCAAGAGGAGTTGAACACTTTTAGAATGAATAGATTTAACAAAAAATAAGGAGAAAATTATGAAAAAGTTAATACTAATAGCTATTTTAGCAACAACAATATGGGGAGCAGATTTTTCAGGCTACACGACTGAAAAGCTCATAGAGATGAGAGGTACTGTAGCTGTAGAGCAGAGAGATGCTTTTAGAGCTGAGATGAAAAAAAGAATCAAAACAATGACACCAGAGCAAAAAGAGCTTTTTATGCAAAGTAAACAAAAAAGAAGTGGCATGGGTCAAGGTCATGGCATGGGGATGCAAAACTACTAATGTATTCTGCAGATAGACAATATCTGCAGTCATAAGGAGTCTTCGAAGAGTTCAATAATCTTTGACAAACAGACAAATACCTGACAATAATAAATATCAAATACTTCATTTAACATTCGCTTAACATGATAATTATATAATATATGCTTATTATAAAAATCAGGAGTAATGAATTTATGAAAAATCTCTTTTTATATCTTGTATCTTTTCTTTTTCTGAGTATAGGCTCTCTTTTTGCTGAATCACTCTCTTTGGAAAAAGCGATACAAACAGCACTAAAACACCATCCAGATGTTCGCACATTTTCACTTAAGGTAAAGCAGTCTGAGTCCGCTTATGACTCTGCATTTGCAAGTTATCTGCCTCAAGTGTCACTTCAGGCAAACTACAATGCACTCCAGACTTATGTACTCCCTCAAAATGGTACTTTTCATACCATAGATGATGATGGTTGGAGTGCGGGGGCTTCACTCCAACAGAAGATTTGGGATTTTTCTAAAACCTCTTCTTTGGTTAATGCATCTAAACTCGATAGCACTATCTCAGAGCTCTCACTCAAAGATTTTAAATCTCTGCTTCGTTCACAAGTCAAAGGCTTATATGCTCTTATGTATGTACAAAAAGAGGCTATAGATGTTCGTAAAAAAGATTTAGAAGCGAAAGAGGCTTACTATGCTCAGGCAAAAGCACTTGTAAAAGAGGGACTCAAAACAGATGCAGATGCAAGTCGTTTTCTCTCTTCTGTTTATATCGCACAGGATAACTTAGCCATCTCTCGTGCCTCATTTTTAAAGGCAAAAAACTCCCTCTCTCTTTACATGGGAGAGAGTATATCAGATGAGGTAGAGCTTGAGAATAGTTTTGAGAGTACTCCTCATATAGAAAAAGAGACACTTCAAAAAGATATACTTCAAAACAACTACCAACTCCAAATAGTCTCAAAAAGTATAGAGAAAAATCAACTGATTCATAAATCGACTCAAGCTTCTCACTATGGTTCCATAGATGCAGTAGCATCCTACACACACTTTGATACACTTAATGCATATGATGCCAAAAATGCAGGAATCGTTTTAAATATACCACTCTATAGTGGTGGAAGAACTTCAGCAGAGGTGCAAAAAGCAGATATAAGTACACAAATAGCGAAGGCACAAGAGGCTTCAGAGCTTTTAAAACTCCAAGAGCAGAGTGAATCACTTCTCATAGATATAGAACGCTACAAAAAGACAATAGCCGCGAAAAAAGCACAAGAGCACTCTGCACAAAAGACACTTAATGTTTTAGAGGGACGCTACAAAGAGGGTCTTGCAACTTACATAGAGGTGTTAGATGCTACTTCACTTCTCTTAAATGCGAAGTTAGGACTACTTGAAGCTTACTACTCAAAAAGTATAGCCTTAAACAATTTAGAGTACTTACAAGGAAAATAGAAATGAAAAACAGTATAAAATATCTCATAATTATAGCACTCATAGCAGGAGCTGGAGCACTTTTTTATAGTAAGGTATATATCCCAAAAACGACTTATGTAAAAGAGTCGGTCAAAGTGAAAGATATGGCTATAGAAGTCTCAGGCATAGGAACACTCGATGCACAAAATATTTACAGAGTGAGTGCTGGAGTAAATGCCAAACTGCTAGAGATGGAGTTTGAGGCAGGGGAGTGGGTCAAAAAAGGTGACCTTTTAGCAAAACTTGATAGTGTCGATATGCCAGTAGCACTCTCACAAAGTAAAATAAGTGTCACAAAATCTCGCTCAGAACTTACAGCCTTGCAGAAAGAGCTAGAGAGTCTCAAAGCGCAAAAACATCTTGCTCTCATCACATTTGAGCGCTATAAAAAGCTTAAAAAACAGTCCTATGCTTCACAGTCAGAGTATGACAAAGCAGCTGCTGACTTGGATGTAGTAGAGGCTCAGATGAAGTCAACACAGGCACATATAGCTTCTGCACGCATAGCGATAAGCATTGCTCAAAAGAGTGTCAAAGCTCTTGAGGAAAAACTTGCTCGGTTTGAGG
>JALSMC010000208.1 GCA_026987995.1 Sulfurimonas sp.
AGAAAAGAAAAAACAGTATTTTGATTATACACCATACGACATATTTTGTCGAAAATGGAAATGAGGGTTGAATTTATGATATAATTTTTATTATGAGATTAAACAAACATTATATAGACTCTATAAAAACTGTATTTACTTCTGTCTTTGGTGGAGGAGATATTTATCTTTTTGGTAGTCGTGTGGATGACATGAAAAAAGGTGGAGATATCGACTTGTATATTGAGCTTACTGATAAGTCTAATCTTTTTGAAAAAAAAATAAAATTTCTAGCAAAATTAAAACAAAAAATAGAAGATCAGAAAATAGATGTAGTCTTTAATGAAGACTCAACTAGACTTATAGAAAAGGAAGCAAAAAAATGCTCAGTAGCACTTTAGTTTACAAGGCAAAGTTTGAAAAATCTTTTTTAGAGTCGCAAACACATATAAAGCGTATAAACGAAGCATTTGATGAACTTGGTAAAGATTACACTTTTCCTATTCAAAATATAGATTTTGAAAAACTACTTGAAAACAGAATGCACCTTGCCTTCGCAGATCAGATAATATATCGTTTTTCTAAAGCACAAGATAGTATGGGTGCAAAGTTGTTTAAAGCTTATATGCTTGCTCAAGGTTCAAATGTGGATAGACCTTTTTTAGATATACTTAATTCATTAGAAAAATTAAGTATACTTGAGGTGGATGAATGGTTTGAACTAAGAGAAATCCGAAATGAAATAGCACATGACTATGAAGATAACATGCTTCTAGCTGTAAACATACTCAACAGTATTTTTAAGCATAAAGCAGAATTAGAGAATATTTTAAATTCTATTGCTTTAAAAAGTTAAGATTAAAACCGCTCAAAAACCTCATTAAAATCTATACTCGCATTACAACTACTCTGCTTGAAAGTATAGCTTTCAGTAAAAAAGTCTCCTTCTTTTGAGTAGCCGTTCTCTGTGAGTTTATAAATCTTTACTTTGAGATCATCTGGGTAGACTATGCAGTAGTAGAGTACTTTTTCTTTCTCGTAGAGTGTGAACTTATAGGTCTCGTCATTTTTCGCTGTTGATTTTGAGATGATTTCGAAGATAATCTCTGGAGCTTTTGTGAGGTAAGTTTTACCCTTTTCGTTACATGTAAGGACAACATCTGGACGGACTATCGTATCATCAGAGACTTTGTAGTCAGCTTCACCAAAAACGGCACATCTTTTACACTTCTCTTTTATATTGTTTCCAAGAACTCTTGATATTTCTGAAGCAATCATCTGATGATTTATCATCGGTGCGGGAGACATTGCTATAGGAAAACCTTCATAAAGTTCCCATTTCCCTTCCCACTTTTTATAATCACTGTAAGTGTAATGTATCTGATACTCTAATGCACCCATGGTAAGCTTCCTCTGTTGATAATCTAAAGTATTATACTATACTTTAATAAAAAGTATGAATTAGTAAAATATAGTATTGATTAAGCTTTAAACTTTATAAAATTGCAATCTTTAAAGAGATATATACTTCTTTTAGATAGAATAAACATCTAATTAATTATAGGAATAAGTTTTTATGAAAAAAAGAATAATTTTTTTACTCGCAGTGTTTACCTCGCTAACATTTTTTACCTCTTGTTCAAAAGAACTAGAAGAGTATAACAAGCCTGCTGTATATTGGTATGCTAAGATTATAGAGTCTATTTCTGAGGGGAGTATTGACAAGGCTGACAACTACTACTCTTCTCTTCAGGGTGAGCATATCGGCTCACCTCTTTTACCTGAAGCAACTATGATACTTGCTATTGCTCATATGTACTATGAAGAGTATCTCTTAACTGAACACTTTTTAGATGAGTATGTTAAACGCTATGCAAATACTAATGAGAAAGAGTTTGCAGAGTTTTTAAAGATAAAAGCAAAGTATATGGCTCTTCCAAATCCTCGCCGTGATCAAGTACTTATAGGTGAAGCTATAATAGAATCAGAAAAATTTAAACGCAACTACCCTAACTCTATGTACTACAGCATCGTTGATACAATGGCTACAAACCTTTACATGGCAGATGCAGCTTTAAATGAATCTATAGCAGATTTATATGAGCGTATAGATAAACCTAAAAGTGCAGCATATTATAAAGCTATTAAGCCACAACATTGGATAGTCTGGAGTGAGATAGAACGTGCTAACTCACCTTGGTACAAAGAGTGGTTTGAGGGTGATGGAGGCGAGAGTTGGTACGGTTACCTTATACCTGACACAAGAAGTGTAGTCTCTCGTAACTCCATTTCAGAAGATGAAGAACAAAACAAATAATTTTTTAATCAAGGACACAATTTTATGAAACTAAGTAATTATGGAGAATTTCCAGCAGATATCCCAGTTATAGCAGAAGATGAACTTTTTTTATACCCATTTATGATTAGTCCACTTTTTTTAAGTGATGAGAAGAATATAAATGCAGCCACAAAAGCCATAGAAGACAACTCTTTGGTTATAGTTTGTACAACAAAAGCAGGTAAAGAGGGCGAACGAGATTATGACTCTCTATATGATGCAGGTGTAGTCGGTTCCATCATGCGAAAAGTTGCACTTCCTGATGGTCGTGTTAAAGTGCTTTTTCAAGGTCTTGCACGAGCTAGAAGTATGCATGAAGTGTCACAAGAACCTTTAATAGCACATGTTGAGGTAATTGAAGCGACAGAAGTACATACTCTGAAAATAGATGCGATTTTAGAAGTTGTACGCGAAAAAGTGAGAACACTCTCTGCTGTGAGTAATTATTTTCCACCTGATTTACTTCGTACTATAGAAGAAAACCATGACCACAACCGTATTATTGATCTTATTTGTTCGAGTGTCAAGCTTAAAAAAGAGCAGGCATATGCTCTTTTTATGGAACTAGATACTGAAAAAAGATTTTTAGACCTTATAGACTTTCTGATAGATGAGATAGAAGCAAATAAACTTCAAAAAGAGATACGTACAAAAGTTCATACACATATAGAAAAAGTAAACAAAGAGTACTTCTTAAAAGAGCAACTCAAGCAGATTCAAAAAGAGTTAGGAACAGATACTTCAAGAGATGAAGAGATAGAAGAGTACCGAGCAAAACTTGAAGCTAAAAAGAAGAAGATGAGTGCAGATGCTTACAAGGAAGTAAACAAACAACTTGAACGTTTTGCACGTATGCATCCTGACTCTTCAGATGCTTCAATGACGCAAACATATCTTGACTGGGTTTTAGACATACCTTTTGGAAATATGGCTAAAAAATCTTTGCACATAGATAATGTAAGAGAACAGCTTGATAAAGATCACTTCTCTTTAGAAAAACCAAAAAAACGTATAGTTGAGTATTTTGCAGTAAAAGAGTTGCTTGAACTTCGTGGCATAAGTCAAAAAAAGAGTGCAGGGGCTATACTATGTTTTAGTGGACCTCCTGGTGTTGGTAAAACATCACTTGCAAATTCAATTGCTACAGCACTCAAACGCCCACTTATTCGTATAGCTTTAGGTGGACTTGAAGATGTTAATGAACTTCGTGGTCACCGTAGAACCTATGTAGGTGCTATGCCTGGTCGTATTACACAAGGTCTCATCGATGCAAAGAAGATGAACCCTGTTATAGTTTTAGATGAGATAGATAAAGTATCACGTTCTAGCCATGGTGATCCAACAGCAGCACTTTTAGAGATACTTGACCCTGAGCAAAATAGTGAGTTTAGAGATTACTATCTAAACTTTAACATTGACCTCTCAAACGCCATCTTTATAGCCACTGCAAATGATGTAGGACGCATTCCTGCTCCTCTTCGTGATAGAATGGAGTTTATACCGGTGAGTTCATACACACCACAAGAGAAGTTTGAGATAGCATCGCGTTATCTTATACCTCAAGAGTTAAAAAAGCATGGACTTAAGAAGAGTGAACTTGGTATCTCTAAACCAGCACTAAAAGAGCTAATTCATAGTTATACACGAGAAGCAGGTGTTCGTAATTTACGTCGACGTATCGCTGACATGAGTCGTAGAGCTGCACAAAATATTTTACAGGATTCAAATACTAAAAAGGTGAATGTAACACTCAAAAATATTAAAGACTTTTTTGACAAATCAGTTTTTGAGATTGAAGTGACTGATAAGGTTCCAGTTGTTGGTGTTGTAAATGGTCTTGCTTGGACAGCTGTAGGTGGAGATGTCTTAAAAATAGAATCTATTCGCATTAAAGGTAAAGGCGCTATGCAACTTACAGGAAGTCTTGGTGATGTTATGAAAGAGTCAGCAAGGATTGCTTTGAGTGTTGTAAAAACTCTCATAGACACAAGAAAACTCAAAATTGCTCCAAATCAGATTCCTATGACATTTAAAGAAAAAGAAGATGATGTTAAAATGGATGCAAGTGAGGTTTATAAACGCTATGACTTGCATATACATGTTCCAGACGGTGCAACACCAAAAGATGGTCCGAGTGCAGGTTTAGCAATGTGTTGTGTTATAGCTTCTATACTCAGTGGTAAAAAAGTTCGTTCAGAGATTGCTATGACAGGAGAAGTTTCATTGAGTGGTGATGCTATGCCTATTGGAGGACTTAGAGAAAAACTTATAGCTGCACATAAAGCGGGTATGACAAAAGTTTTAATTCCTGCCAAAAATTATGAGCGTGATTTAGAAGATATTCCAAAAGAGGTAAGAGATGCTATGGAAATAGTAGGAGTAACTCGCATAGAAGAAGTATTGAAAGAAGTTTTAGTTTAGAGCTATTTTAGGGAGATAAACTCCCTAAGAGTTTAGACAATTACAGTAGCTATTTTTTTCATAAGTTCTTCATTTCTAATTGGTTTCATTAAAAATCCATTTGCTCCACATTCTAGTGCTTCAACTTTTTTTGTCTCATCAGTTGTGAGTACGATTATTGGTAGTTGACGTAGGTTGTCATCTGCTCGTACAACTTTAAGCATATCTATACCACCCATTATAGGCATGATAATGTCAAGAAGTATAAGATCGATATCATCACGACCTTTTAGTTGTCCAATGGCATCAGAACCATTTTTTGCTTCTATAACTTCTTTTACTTTTCCACTCTTACTTAGCATAGACTTGAGTAACTTCAAGTTAATCAAGTCATCATCTACAGCTAAAACTACCAGGTCATTTTTTTGCATATTTTATTATCCTTAAATAAATTTTTCAATTAGCAATCTAAGTAAATCTTTGCTAAGTGTATTTTTGACTGACTCATCAGCATAGTCTACATCAGTTGAATCTTCGGGCATTGATGGGTCAGTAATTACAATAAGTTTTGAATCAAGCTCTTCTTTAGTGTTTCTATCTTTTAGAAGTGCTGAGAAGCTTTCTAAGTCTAGCCCTTCACACTCTTTGTCAAGTAAGATAACCTTGTACGAATTTTCTTCTATTTTATTTTCTATCTCGCTTATTGATGTTGCAATTTCATAGCTATATTCGAGCTTATCTAATATTTTTGCAAAGAATTTTGCTTCAAAAAGGCTCTTTTTTGCAATCAATATATCAGCTTGATAAGTTGCTGTAGTTGGAACTTCGATTTCTTCAGGAATTTCAATTTCATCAGGAATTTCAATTTCATCAGGAACTTCGATTTCTTCAGAAACTTCAATTTCTTCAGGAACTTCAATTTCTGCTTCATCATGATTTATTGCTTGAATATTTTCTGGAACATTAGAAGTTTCTACAATATAATCAGCTAAAAAATGGTTGAGTAGAGCAATAATTTCTGCACGTACTAATGGTTTAGTTGTATATTCATCAAGACCAGCCTCTAAAAAGCGTTCTCTATCTCCCTTAAGTGCATTTGCTGTAAGTGCAAGTATAGGAACATGTGGTTGGTTATAATCTTCTTCATACTCTAAGATTTCTTTAGTTGCTTCCATTCCATCTAGGTATGGCATCTGAATATCCATAAAGATAAGATCAAAATTTCCATCTTTACGTTTTTGAAATGCTTCAAGACCATTCGAAGCAATTGTTATAGTAAGACCTAAATCCTCTAAAGTTCTTTTAATCAGTTTTTGATTAATAATATTATCTTCAGCAATTAAAACATTTGCATTAAATCTTGATGTTTCAGCATTGAACTTTTTACGATTGACTTTTTTAGCACGTTTAGCACTGAAGTTTTCACTATGAATATTATCTAAAGTTTGTCTCAGCTTAGAGTTATTTAATGGCTCATAAAGAGTTTTGTATATTTCTAAGTTCATAGAGTCAATCTTTTTCATAAAGTATGACTTAGTAAGAAGAATTAACTCTTGAGGTAATGCACTGTAGTGACTAAGTGAATCTTCATCAGCATAGTCATAATCAACTATAACTAGGTCATAATTAACCTGGCGTTGTAGAGTTTCTAGTTCATTTAAGTCTTTAAACGATGTATAGCTTATACCGTAAAAGTCTAAGTACTCACGTAAGTAGATGTCTTGGCGTTTTGTTTTATGTGCAGACTCAAGAACAAGTGCATTGATACTAGAGAATGTACCTTTAACCGTATCGTTAAGTGTTTCTATCTCTTCAAAATCAAGAGTAAAGAAGAATGTTGTTCCCTCTCCTGGTTCAGAGTGAAGGTCAAGTTGACCACCCATAAGTTCGATAAATCTTGAAGAAATTGTAAGACCAAGACCTGTACCACCATACTTACGTGTAATACTTGTATCGGCCTGTGAGAATGCATCAAAGATTTTAGCTTTTTGCTCACTAGTTACACCAATACCGCTATCTTGTACCTCAAAGCGCACTCTAGTTATACCATCTTGTTGGGAGTCAAGTTTTCTGATGTCAACATTAATAGCACCAGAACTACTTGTAAACTTAACTGCATTTGAGAGTAGGTTAATAATAACCTCTTTAATCTTAGTTGGATCACCTTTAATAGGATGCTCAAGTTCAGGATCAATAAAACAACCAAGGTCAATATGCTTTTCACTTGCACGAACAGCATACACATCAACAGCTGACTCAAACTCTTCAGCTGGACTAAACGCGATGTCTTCGATTTCAAGTTTATTTGACTCGATTTTAGAAAGGTCAAGAATATTATTGATAATTTCAAGAAGATTTTCTGAAGATTTTTCTATAATCTCGACAAACTCAGTTTGCTCTTCTTTAAGACCGGTATCTTTAAGAAGTTCAGTAAATCCAACAATACCATTAAGAGGTGTACGAATTTCATGTGACATATTTGCAAGGAACATTGACTTCGCTTCTGAAGCTTCTTGTGCTGACTCTTTATCATGTCGTGTTTGCTCAATAATTCGCTCTAGCAAGTCATAGGCTTCTGAAGTTCCTTTGGCTGTATGAAGGTCAATATCTACACTTTCTTCACCTTCGGCAGTATCGGCAGCAACACGCTGAAGTACATGCTCAAGGTTTTTGATATTTCTTGCAATCTCATTTGAAAGTAAAAAACCAAGTATTGCTAAAATTATCGAGACTAACCAAACTGTTAATGTAATTGTAAGAAATTGTAATGCATCTGCTTTTACAGTTACAGCACGTCTATCCATCGCAGTTAAAATTAAATCTTCAGCAGTTGAGATTGTGTTTGTCTTTTCAGATAACATTGCAAACCAAATACCCGATGTAATTTCATACTCTCCCTCAGAAGAAGAGAAAAGAATACCAGCTCTTTCTGTGTTAATATCATCAAAAAGTTCCAAACTTTCTTCATTTTTAAAGATACCATCAAGTTCAGATATAAGCTCTTGATTGCTTAGCGTTGTATAGTTAATTGCATCCGCTTTTGCTATGAGTGAGATCCACTCATTTATCTCTTCTTCTTCAAATTCTGTTGAACGAGCAATTGCAAAAGATATGAAGTCACGTTCATCAGATGTATACTCACTTGCACGCACTAATGAAATATACTGTGCTGCATATGCATTTATTTCACGGTCAAGTTGGTGTGAAGTAATCTCTTCAAGTTGTGTTATTGCTGTATGTTGTGTCTTACCATAAATATTTTCATAAACATCTTTGAAGTTTGTATTATGTTCATCGACAAGGATTCTTGTCTTGACAATTTCTGAGAGGTCTATCTGAAGTGATGCAAGGTTACTACATGTGTGACACTCACTTATGCCTTTACTATGGTCATGCAAAACCTCTTTGTGCTGTACATGTTGTAGATAATTTTCAAAAACTTCATCAACAACATCTCTCTGTTTTACAAGTGAACGAAGAGTGTTTGGTGAAGAATTTCCTAAGTACATTACCGTCATACCACGTTCACGAGATATGTTGTTTACAAGTTTGTTAAGTTCTCGATTTTCAGAGAGCTTATCTTGTAGGATTTGTGCTGCCGTATAGTTTTCATACGAGTTAAAAACGAAATAACTGGTAATAGAGATTAAAATAACAATTGGAAGAAGACTAATAAGTCTAAGTCGGTTTTTGAGTCCTAGTTGCATATATTGAATCCCTTTTTAGTTTGATAGTTCTGCTGTCGCAGTAATTATGTTGTTTAGATTATCTTGTATATCATCTATACTATTAGCATGAATGATAGATTCAAGATCAGTAGTAAACATTGTCAGTCGCATATTATCACTCATACCTTTGAGTTTTAATGCATAAGCTTTACAAGCCTGTAAGTCATCACTATCTAAAGTACTTTGAATAGACTTGTGTAGTTGGCTGGCTTCTTCAATATAGTCATTAAAAAGTTCATTAAAGCTTTCTTGATCTATCCCAATCTCATTAGCAATTGATTCTTTAGAATAAGTGACTTGTGTTTCTTTTTCTGTTGCGATTTCTAAAACTTCATCGAGTTCATCGAGTTCATCGAGTTCATCAATTTTTATATCTAAACTCTCTAGAGGTTCATCTGAAATTTCAAGAGCATCACCATATAAATCATCTTCAATTTCATCTTTAAAAGATATATCAAGCTTCTCTTCTACGACTTCTTCTTCAGGCTCTTGAGCAACTGGAGTTTCAATCTCTTTTTCAATAATGATTTCTTCACCCGCTAGTTTAGAGATGATTTTGTAAAAAGTATTTAAATTCTCTTCTATTGCATTTAAGTTATCAGATGTATTGATTAAAGTAAGTGTTTCTAGTGCATCTTCTATTCTTAAGTTGGCTGCAACACCTTTGAGTTTATGTGATAGTATACGTAAGTTGTCTAAGTCCTGCTCATCAAGTGCTATGTAGAGGTTCTCTTTAAACTCTTTTGCTTGTCCTATGAAATCTTGAATAAATTCTTCAATGAGGTCAAGTGGTAAGCCAAGTTCATCAGAAGCTACTTTTGGATCATATACATAACCATTATCAAAGTTTTCTTGAACAACTTGAACTTGCGGAGTGACTACTACTACTTCTTCTTCTTGGGGAGAAACCAAAAGGTCATCGTCAAAGTTC
The DNA here is from genome assembly GCA_026987995.1 of Sulfurimonas sp. Lineage (GTDB taxonomy): Bacteria > Campylobacterota > Campylobacteria > Campylobacterales > Sulfurimonadaceae > Sulfurimonas. The sequence goes on from JALSMC010000208.1 coordinate 9,377, forward strand.
ACATCTAAACTCATATCTTCTAAATCAAGTTTTTCATCAATCTCGAAAGAGTCTTCTAAATCTTCGCTCGCTAACTCTTCTTCAAAAGCATCATTAACAACATTTAAATCAACTTCTATTGGAGTTTCGTATGGGTCTTCTTGAACACTTGGGCTTGATTGAAGTTCTTCTTCTATGTCATTGGTATCAAACTCATCACTTATCTCTGGAGTATTGAAAATTTGCTGTGATTGAACTTGATTTTGCGGTAGTTCTCTAGTTGTTATATCTCCAGATATACGTTCATTTTCACTTGCATTAAGTTCTCTTAGGTTCTGAAGAGTTACCATATATGCTTTAGCGGATGGATTGTCCACTAAAAAAGTAGTAGTGATTTGTAAGGTACATTTGTAACTTTTGTTATTTACATTAATAATAACTTTTGATTCTTCGCTTGATTCGGCACAGGTAATGAAGTCAATCCAATGTACATGTTTGAAGTTATGAACATACCCAGGTGTTTTTACAAATAAGTCAGCAAAATCTGTAACTTCAGTACGAAGTCCAGCTAAGTCTTTAAAACCTAAAGTCTTAAGATCTTTTTCATCTATTCCAATGAATTCTTTTTTAAAATTATATATTAGCATATATCTACCCCTGCTCTTGTGTTTCTAGCATTTTTTTATATGTTTCTTCTGCTTCTTTTATATTTTTTCTTGAATCTTCTTTTCTCACTGCAATATAGCCAGTGATTTCAGTTTCTCCATCAGCGATTATAGGAATTATCTCGGTTTCAACCCAGTAGTACATACCGTCTTTTCTTAAGTTCTTTACAAGACCATTCCATGATTGCCCCCCTGAAATCGTTTCCCACATTTTGGCAAATATTATCTTTGGCATATCGGGATGACGAATTATATTTTGGGACTTTCCTATAAGTTCATCTGTCGTGTAGTCTGAAGCTATTGCAAAAGCTCGATTTGCATATGTAATAAAGCCGTTTGTATCAGTTTGACTGATAATTACATCTCCGGCATAAATATACTCTTTGTCTATTGGTATCACTTTTTCCATTAAAAAACCTTAAATAACTAGAATCGATATAAATATATCATAAACAAAGCTAATTAAAACTTATTTATAAAACTTTTTAATGTTTTTTGCATCTTTTGCATTTAAAACTGCACTTATTTCCTCAAATGAAGCATTTTTGAGTTCATTAAATGTTCCAAATATGTTTAAGAGTTTTTGCACTTTTGCATGTGAAATACCACTTAAACTCAGAAGTTTACTCTCTTTGTCAAGTTTGAGTTTTGTTTTTTTATGAAATGTAATAGCTGATCTGTGTGCCTCATCTCTTAAGTTTTGTGCCCATTGTAGACGTTTATCACTGTTTTGAAGTCTAAAAACATCATCTTTTGTATAAAGAATATCATTTGCTTTACCTTTAGCTCTGTGTGTTTTAGCATCAATTTTTTCTTTAGATATAGCTATAACATCAAGATTTATTGCATTTGAAGCTAAAATCTCTATGGCAAGTTTTAAAAGAGTAGCACCACCATCAAGTATCCACAGGTCAGGTGGAGAACTTTTAGAAAAACTAGCAACTCTTCGCGAAAGTGTTTCTCTCATCTGTCCGTACTCATCTTTAGCTTCTAAATGATAAGTTCTGTAAGATGTTTTTTCAAACTTTCCATCTTCATAGACTATCATGGCTCCAACAGTTGCTACACCTGACATATGTGAGTTGTCAAAGACTTCTACTCGTGAGGGAACTTTTTCTAAAGAACAAAGCTCTTGTATCTGTAGGGGAATCTTTGTATGGTCTATTTTTTTATCGCGTTTGAGAAGTTCTTCTGCATTTAAAAGGGCGAGTTCTATAAGGTCTCTGCGTTTAGAACGCTGGGGTACAGATATGTTTGCTTTTTTTTCAAAAACAGTGCTGAGATGATTTTGTATTAAACTAAGTCCCTCAATCTCTTTGGCTAGAAGTATAGGTGCAATGATAGGGGGCTTTTCTTCCTTATAATAATCAAGTAAAACTCTATAGTAAAGTTCATCTTCATAATAACTATCATTTATGTTTATAAAATCATGTGAGGAAGATATTATCTTACCATTACGCATAAATATTCTCACTACTACTGCACGAGTAAGAGAATTTTTCACAACAAAGATGTCATAGTTCTCACTGCTTGCAAAATCTATCTCACTCTTAATTTCTGAGCGACTAATTCTTTCTATCCTATCACGAAGTTCGCCTGCTTCTTCAAAACGCATCTCATCTGCATAAAATTCCATTTTTTCTTCTAAATTTTTAATAAGAGTTTTTTTATTTTTAATGAGTTTTGTCCCAAGGTCTATCTCTAGTTTATATCGTTCTTGACTCACAGGAAGTTCACAAGGACCAAGACATTTATCTATTTGATGATAGAGGCAGAGTTTATGAGATTTCAAGCAGGATTTCTTTTGAACAAGTTTGCATATCTCATAAACAGAGTCTAAAATATCCCTTGCACCTACAGAGTAAGGACCAAAATAAGTAATATCTTTACTCTTAATAATCTTTC
>JALSMC010000209.1 GCA_026987995.1 Sulfurimonas sp.
ATTTTGGATTATTAGATTCTAGTGCTTTTTGCAGGTTAGTAATCTCACTTTGTGCAATATTTAACTGCGTTTGCACTGCTTGAGGAAGTTGCTGTATGAGACGTAAATGTTCCCTCTCATAGCCTTGCATTTTAAAACTCATTGCTTGAGAGAAATTTTCTCCCAGCTGTTTTATCTCTTCTTCTCGTTGCAAGAGTTTTTTATCAACTGAGTGTTGCTTAAATGAGTTTTTGAGATGTTCAAGCTCTTGAGATTTTGTATAAATTTTCTGCTTTAGTGATTGCTCTAACTGTGAAGATAATGAGTCAATGTATTGATAAAGTTCATTTGTGTCAGGCAGGCATATCTCCATAGCAGCACTTGGAGTAGCAGCTCTTACATCTGCAACAAAGTCACTGATAAGCCAGTCTATTTCATGTCCAACTGCAGATATTACAGGAGTTTTAGCATGAAAGATAGCGTTTGCAACTATCTCTTCGTTAAAAGCCCATAAGTCTTCCATGCTTCCACCACCACGACCTACCACTAAGATGTCATACTTTTTAGTGTCTGCAACTATTACTGTGTTTGCAATTACCCCTGCTGCATTATCACCTTGAACCAGCACATCATATATATCTATTTCTATATTTTTATATCTACTATTTGCAACGCGGAGCATATCTTGAAGAGCTGCTCCCGTTGCTGAAGTTATGAGTGCGATTTTTTTAGGAAATTTTGGGAGTTGTTTTTTTATCTCTGTGTTAAAGTAACCTTGCTGAGACAACTTTTGTTTTAGCTGTTCATAAGCCAATGCCAAAGCACCCTGTCCTGATGGTTCGATACTAAAGCAATTTAGTTGATACGACCCACGAGGTTTATATAGTGTAAGTGCAGCATTTATAATAACTTTCATACCCTCTTCGAGACGAAACTTTAGTTTTGAAGCATTACCCCGAAACATCACACAAGAAATGACAGAAGAGCTATCTTTGAGTGTAAAGTAAATATGACCTGAGTTATGAAAAGTGATACGGGAGAGTTCGCCCTCAACTAGTACTTGGGTAAAGCTTGTTTCCAGTAGACCTTTTATCTGCTCGTTTAGTCCTGAGACAGAGAGTGTATACATTAAAGTGACTCCATCATATCATCTATTAGTTTTTTACTAATTCTATATCCATTATCTACCGCAGTAGTTAAAAACTTCTCTGCCTCATCTTTACTTAACAAATCACTTTTTACATTTAGATAGACTATACCTAATAAGCCTATTATTTTCAAATCTAAATTTTGTGCGATTTTACGACCCTTTTTCTCATCTATAATAAGCGGTAGATTTTTCATCTTAGCTAAAGCAATAGCCTCACTCTCTCCAACATCTAACAAGTTTTTTAAGGAGTTCAAGAGTTCTGAGTTTTTTACTTCTATTATTTTAATAAATTTTGGGAGCATTATATCCTCTTTAAAGCTTATCTCTTCATAAACTGCCTTTGGAATATAAATCATTTTGAAAATATTTGATAGAAGCTCTAATCTTTCTAAATCAAACAAAATAATAAGTGATGTAGAGTCGCTAATAATCATAACAAAGTATCTAAACCTGAGAGTTCCTCTTTAAAATCATACTCTATGATGTCAATACCCATTAATGAAAGCATTTTAAGTGTCTCTTTTTTAGAACTTTTCAAAGACTTTGTAAGTTGCCCTAAAGATAGTAGTGAGTTTTTATATGCTTCTATAAGAAGTGCTTTTTGAAGTCCAAGAGTCACCACACCATCATCAAATGCCACAGCAAGCCCAATTGGCTTTGAGTGTTTTGTTATCATAGAGTACTCATGAGCCTCGAGTGATTTTGTCAAAATTGCTGGATTTATTTGTAAATCTTTTATACCAATCATCTGCATAATATCTTCCTTGTACTTCTAGTTGATAGTATTATAGCATACTTCAGTTACTTTTAATGGGGGGGGGTGTTATTATTCTTGCGAAACAACATTAAAGGCAGAGAAATTGATAAAAGTATATTATGATACAGGTAAGATTGAAGAGTATGATAGGCGAGCAGAATCACCAGAGTGTGAACTTATAGTTGCTTCTTATTTAGATGACTTTAACGAAGTTAAAAGAGTAGTTGAATTAAATAAAAATATTTTAGATATAAATGCACTAGTATTACACTCTCCAACAAGAGGTAATGGAACAGCCCTTATTCTCACTGGAGATGAGAGAATCGCCCAATACCTTCTCGATAATGGTGCCCATATAAATAAAGTATATGATACAGGTAGTGCTAAGATAACAGCCTTAGACTCTGCATTAGCTGAACTAGAGAAAAATTCTATAAAATCTTCTCCTGACAAACTTCAAAAGATTAAAGATTTAATAAGCACACTCAGAGATAATGGTGCAAAAAAATTTAAGGAACTAAATCATGAAGACTAACAACAAATTTATATCTATATTGTTTTTACTATTTATTCTATCTAGTAACTTATTTAGTGATGTAGTTTCTGAGTATTTTAGTGATACAGTTTTTGACTATGCAAAATATTCATTCAATAAAAAAGACTATGAATCATCACTAAAGTATTTTAAAGAATCTGCTAAAGATGGTGATTCACGAGCCTTTTACTTTCTTGGTATACACTATAATTTGGGATATGCAGTTCCTGAGAATATAGATACTGCAATATTTTACTACAAAAAAGGTGCCGATAATAGCGATGCTAATTGTATGAATGCATTAGGTACAGCCTATGAGAAGAAGAAAGATTATAAAAAAGCAGTTTACTGGTATAAAAAAGCAGTTAGCACCGACAAGTATCAAGCAGATGCATTACTGTCATTAGGATTAACCTACTATAAAGGTGGACATGGGGTTACTCAAAATATGGTTAAAACAGCACAATATTTCAAACAATGTGCTATGCTTGATGAAAAGATGGTTATTCTACCTAGTACTGTACAATCATGTCAAAAGAATTTAGGCATTGTGTGTAGACAAACTCCTTGGGCTTGCCAAAAGTAATAGAAAGAATCTTTCTATTACTTTTTACGAGCAATAAGAAGAGTAGATATATCCATAGAAAAACTTTTTGTGTAAAGCATCTCAAAACCTGCATTTTCTAGTTCTTCTTGCATATTTTTTACTGTTGAAAAACTCTCAATTGAGTTTGGCAGGTATTCATATGCTTCAAGGTTCTTAGAAATAAAACCTCCAACTTTTGGAAGTATTTTATTTGTATAAAAGTTCATAATTTTTGCTATAAGAGATGGGTTTTCATTTTTCATAAATTCGAGTATTACTACCAGTCCATCTTTTTTCAGTACTCTATTAAACTCTCTAAGTGCTTCTTCTCTCTCTACTACATTACGAATACCATAAGTGATACTCAAAATATCAGCAGAATTATCCGGAAGTGGAATTGCAGTAGCTTTTGATATATGATAGTTAAACTTAGGATACTTTTTTCTTGCTACATCTACCATACCGTTTGATGGATCAACTCCTACTATCTCACCAAGAGCTATACCAGACTTCTCAGCACGATCTCGCCAAAACTCCATCATATCACCTGTTCCAGAAGCCACATCTACAATTCTGTCAATACTATCTTTTGCTAAAAATTCATACGAAAGGTTACAAGCTTTTCTTCTCCATGACTTATCTATACCCATACTCATAACACGATTAGCTGTGTCATATGTTGGAGCTATGTCATCAAACATCTCTACAATTTTTTCTTGTTTTTCGTTATTTTTCTTACCTTGAGAACTCATTTATTTCCTTTTCATCCACATAATTATATCTTCGTTTTCTTTTCTGACATTTAAAATGTCAAAGCTATCTTCACTTGCATTAAAACTCTTAGAACCACCAAACGAGGGTGCTACATAACAGAGATAATAATCTACAATGTCACGAGTTAATTCGTACATAGTATCAGTTCCCTCAATCATAATATTTTTATAATTTTCTAATCTTTTAAAATCACTTTCTATAAATATATTTCTATTTTTCACACCAAAAAGAGGAATACTTTTATCGAACTCTTTTTGATGTGAATAAATTAAAATATCTGGAGCTTTGCCATCTACTAGCCTTGCATCAAGTGTAGGTCTATCAATTCTAACGGTATTACCACCGATGACAAGTAAATCACATACATCGCGCTTAGCATGCACATCTCTTCTTGACTCTAAAGAGCTGACATTACCATCATCAGTAGTCGCATTTAACCTTTGTGCCCATTTAAAATAAACAAATCTCTCTTCTAAACTTCTTTTAAAGGGAAACAGTAAAGCATCACACTCTTTTTTTAGTATCTCTGTATGTACAATGCATCCATTCTTAGTCAAAACTGTATTGCCATTTTGTGCTATTTTATTTGTATCACAAGAGCCTACATATACTTCTTGTATACCTAATTCACTAATTAGTGAAGCACATGAAGGAGTTTTTCCTTTGTGTGAACAAGGTTCTAATGTTGTAAAGAGTTTTGTGTTTTTAAAAATATTATTATGATTAGTAAGAAGATAATTATGTATATCAAGAGAGGAATTAAGTGCTAAAATAGTTTCATCATCTGTGAGTTTATAGTAAGCTGTTTGTAGTGCATTCACTTCAGCATGAGCTTCACCTGAGCGGCGATGTGCCTCAACTGCTAAAACTTCTCCATTCTCCCCAACTAGGCAAGCACCTACAGCTGGATTTGGATAAGTTAAACCTTGATATTTCCAAGCCTCACTTAGGGCTAGGTTCATATAAAAGTTATTGTCTATAATCATCTAAGAGTATCTTACCACTCGAAATATGTTTTAGCTTTTATGATGTCATTAAACTCAACTTCTACAGTCTCATCATCAGTCTCTACAAAAACTTTTGTACCTTCAACTTTTACTAATACACCTCTAGTTTTCTCTTTCGCACTATGTAGAAGAGATACTTTTTCACCAATGCTTTTTTTGAAGTGCCCAATATTCATGAGTTTACGCTCGATCCCAGCAGTACCAACTTCAAGTCTATAGTCCCCTGAAACAGGTGGAGTAACATCTAGTAAGGGAGAAATCATATGAGTGAGTTCTACACAAGTGTCAAGACTTACACCCTTGCGTTTACCATCTTCTACTTCTTTTGACATAATACTTATTCGGTAGATAGTCTCTTCACCCTCACTTACAATTACTGCATCGTACAGTTCTAAATCAACTGATTTAATTATTGATTCTATATCACTTTGTAGACTCATGATTCTTCCTCAGTTTTGTTTCGTTTTGCTATTTTACTAAAAAGATCATCAATATTTTTAGATTTTTCTAACTGCTCATCAAACTCAAAAGTGAAAGTAGGACATCTATACCAACCCTGATCTTTTAAAACAAATGTCTCAACAATAGGACGAGCTTTTCTCAAAAGTTTAAGATAATCACGTTTTTCTTGTTCTTTAAGTTGATGGGGATTTATATAAACTTTAGCATCACTTTTACCACGAGAACATTTCACTTCAAGAATATCTAGTTCATGAAGTCTTTTATCATTCATCTGACCAAGGGCTTTGGGAACTAACTCTAAAAGAACTGATTCAGTTCTTTTGAGCTTTATTTGTGCTTCTGTCATGAGTCTATAACTCTACTTTCTGCTCAACTTTCTTGAATGTTTCAAGAATATCGCCAGGTATAACATCATCATAACCACTGATAACAACACCACACTCATAACCGTTTCCGATTTCATCAACATCATCTTTGAAACGTTTAAGTGAAGTAAGTTCGCCTTCGTAGTGAACAACACCTTCACGAATAACACGAACCATACCACCACGGATAAGACGACCGTCAACAACCATACAACCAGCAACAACACCCTTAGGTATTTTAAATACTTCTTTAACTTCTGCTTGACCAGTGTTTTCTTCAGTATATTTTGGAGACATCATACCAGTAAGCATACCAGTAATATCATCTATAAGTTGGTAGATGATTGAGTAAGTCTTGATCTCAACACCTTTTTGTTTAGCCGCTGCTTTAACCGCACCAGTAGGACGAACATTAAACCCTAGTAGTACACAGTTTTCAGAATTATTCACAAGTTCAACATCATTTTCAGTAATTCCACCAACACCGCTAGAGATGATGTTAACTTTAACTTCATCATTTCTCATAGAAAGAATAGAAGTACGAATAGCTTCAAGTGTACCGTGAACATCAGTTTTAAGAACAACTTTAAGAGATTTGAGTTTACCCTCTTTAATCATCGCTGTCATATCTTCTAATGAAGACTTAGTAGAGATTGAAAGCTCTTTATGTCTGTCGTACTCATGGCGTTTAAGAGCATAAGCTTTTGCTTCTTTCTCATCTTCCATAACTGTCATAACTTCACCAGATGCAGGAACTTCATTAAGTCCTGCGATAACTGCTGTGTGTGAAGGTAAAAGAGTTTTAACCTGTTTTTTATTTTCATCAAGCATTGCTTTAACACGACCATATGCTGCACCACATACAACATAGTCTCCAACTTTAAGAGTACCATTTTGAACGATTACAGTTGCAACTGGACCACGACCTTTTTCTAAAGAAGACTCTATAACAGCAGCTTTTGCAAGTGTGTTTACATTTGCCTTAAGCTCTAAAATCTCAGCTGTAGTAAGAATCTCTTCTAATAAATCTTCTATACCCATTTTTGACTTAGCAGAAACTGCTACAAATGGAATATCTCCACCCCAATCAGTAGGATTGATTCCGTGTTCAGCCATTTGACCTTTAACCATATCTGGTTGTGCAGTCTCTTTATCCATTTTATTTAGTGCAACGATTATAGGTGCACCTGACTCTTTAGCTAATTTAATAACTTCAAGAGTTTGTGGTTTAACACCATCATCAGCAGCAACAACGATTACGATAATATCTGTAATCTCTGTACCTTTTTGACGCATGTGACTAAACGCAGCATGTCCTGGTGTATCTATGAAAGTGATGGCTTTACCATGCTGCTCAATTGTATAAGCACCGATATGCTGAGTAATTCCACCTGCTTCACCATCTGTAACTTTCGCTTCACGAATAGCATCAAGAAGTGATGTTTTACCATGGTCAACATGTCCCATAATAGTAATTATAGGAGCTCTCTCAGTTGCATCAGGATCTTCTTCGATGTCCTCTACTTCTTGAGTAAACTCATCTTTAGGGTCGATGATAGTTACTTCAACTTCAAACTCTTCAGATAAAATCTCAATTTCATCATTTCCAAGGAAATCATTCTTTGTCATCATCATACCAAGGTCAAAAAGAACTTTAATGATGTCAGACATAGGGCGATTAAGAGCTTCTGCAAACTCATAAACACGTATATCTTCTGGAATCTCAACGTGAGTTACAATCTCTTCTTCTTGAGTCGCTTTTGCATACTTTTTACGTTTATCTTTACGTACTTTTCTACCACGAGGAGCAGCTTTTTTATTTGCATTACGTCCTGCTGGTTTTGGAGCACGAGGTTTTCTAGGCTGCTCTGGAGGTAAAGGAGCTCTCTCAGTAGAGTTCAAGTCGAGAAGTGTTACTTGATCATCCATATCCATAGATACATCACTCATAGCACCACCAAAGATATCCATACGTCTACCTTGGTCTTGCTTTCTTGCTGTAGAACTACCTGAACGTGACTTTTTCTTTTGAGCTAACTCTTCTAAAACTTCAGCACTCATTTTTCCATATGAAGATACAGAAGCCTGTTTTTGAGGAAGATTGTAGTTTTCTTCTACTTTTGGTTTTCTTTTCTTTACAATTTTTAAACCAGATTTTTTAATAGCTGGACGTAATCCTGGGGAAACAACTCGTAAAGTAGATACTGGTTTTTTAACTTCAGGCTCTTTTTTAACTTCTTCAACTGGAGTTTCACTCTCTTTATCAGAACTTACTTCTTTTGTAACTTCTGCTTTAGCCTCTGATTTTTCACTAGTCGTTTCTGTTGTTTTTACAACTTCTTCTACTACTTCTTTTTCTTTTGGCTCTTCTTTAGGAGTATCATCTTTAGCTTTTTTTACAACAGTAGGTTTTGGAGTAGGTGTAGGTTTATCATCTTCACCATTCATAATATAGTTTGCAATTTTCTCTGCATCTTCCATACTAACTTTACTTAGTGCAGCTTTAACTTCTATTCCCATGTTCTTAGCTTTTTCTAAGACATCTTTTGAAGCTATACCTAATTCGTCTGCAATTTCTTTAACGCTAACTTTATCTGTCATCAGTGATGATCTCCTTTAGTTTGTTCATAAGTTGTTCCCTCTTATTTGAGCGACATTGTCGCATAAGAGCTTTCGGTAGTCTCTTGCCGTCATCTAAGCAAGTGTGACATAAGTAAAAACTTCTACCTATTCCATCAAATGAACTTAACTCTCCATCAACACATCTAAGTCTAAGTAAATCAGACTGAATAGCTCTTTCTCTGCAAGAGACGCACATTCGAGTTGGTTGATGAAAATTTTCCGCCATTATATCTAAATATTGCTTTATTTAATAGGCGTTATCGCTCTATTATAAGCCCATTATTATCAAAATCCAAAACTTTCACATTAAAGTCTGGAAATTTTTGACTGAATTTGTTTGCTATCATAGATGAATCTTCATCGTAAACAAGAGAAAAGAATGTACTTCCACTCCCTGAAAGTGTGCTCATAAGGGCACCTGCTTCATATGCTACTTTTTGCACAGCAAAAAGTTCAGGTAGAGTTTTCATTCTTGCTTTTTGATGGAATCTATCTTGTGCGGCTAATTTTAACATTTCCCAATCTTCATTAAAAAATGCGGCAACTGTTAATGCTGTATGAGATAGATTATAAACTGCATTCTCTTTTGAGTATGATTTTGGCAAAATTGTACGTGATTTTGATGTGTTCATCTGTTTGTTTGGTATCACTACTACAGCTTTTAAATAGTCTGGAAGATGTTTTCTTTGTGAGAAAACTTTGTTTTTCTCAATCGTAGCTGCATTAAAACCACCCATTACAGCTGGTGTTATATTATCAGGATGAGACTCGTAAACAAGTGCATGGTTTAAGATACGGCGTTTAGAAACTCTTATGCCAGCTGCTTCGTGTGCTGAAGCGATTGCTGCAACTATAACAGCAGAACTACTTCCAAGCCCACGTGACATAGGAATAGAGTTATAAAATGTAAATTTGAAGTTTTGTTTTTTCTTTGTTAAACGCGAGTAATGCTCATTAAAAATAGAGATAAAGAGATTATTACCTTTTAAACGCGGGTTATTCTCTCCCTCACCTTTAATACTTACACTGAAAAATTTAGAAGGATGAAACTCTACTTTATTACGAAGATCTACGGCTAAACCAAGGGAATCAAATCCTGGTCCTAAGTTTGCTGAAGTTGCTGGAACACTTATTATCAAATTATTTCCTATTGTCCAACAGCTCCTATCATGTACAGAGGAGCTGCATCTGTGCTAAACTCATTATAATCAAGCACATCAGGGAGGGTGAAAACCACTTCCGGTGCTGTTTCTAATTTTTGAGTTTTTATTTCTGATGAAATTTTAACAAAATGTAACTTACCAATGGCTTTTATTGGCTTATTTTGATTAAAATAAAATGCATCTGTTGCAAAAAGAGGTATCTCTTTTAAAATGCTCAATGATTTTAAAAAAACATAAGCCACCTTTATCGCCATAAAACTCCCAGGTCCATTTGCATAAAAAAGTTTTTTTATCAAATACTTCTTCTGTAAATCACGAAAAAGAATTGGTAAAATATCTGAACTTTTTTTCTCAGATTCTATAATCTCAAGAAGTTGATTATTTTCATACACTCCAATCTTTATAGGACTTGTGAGTGCTACTAAAAGTATATCTACCTCTTTAAGCATATGCTTTTTCTAACTCTTTCGTTTTTTCTCCAACAAGTTCTACTACTTCATAGTTTTCAGTATCTGCTAAAAGGGCAAGTGTTAGTTTATGGTTTAAGTCATGACTTCCTGCCATCGCTTCATAGTTTCCTATGAAATTCATACCTATTAAACACATATCACCAATAGCATCAAGAATTTTATGACGTACAAACTCATCTTTATAACGCAAGCCTTCTGGATTTAAAATCTTTTTTTCATCTAATACTATGGCGTTTTCAAGTGAACCACCAAGAGCTAAACCTTTTGAGCGAAGATACTGCACTTCATGTAAGAAGCCAAAAGTTCTTGCTCGTGAAATCTCTTTTTTATAGGACTCTTTAGTAAACTTTAAAACATAATCCTGTGTTTTAATAGCGGGGTGGGGAAACTTGATAGTAAAGTCATACTGCAGGTCATCCGAAGGAGAAAGTTTTACATACTTATCGCCCTCTTGAATTATGATATCTTTTTTTATGCGCATTATCTTTTTAGCAACATCTTGTTGTGCAATTTCTGCTTCATCTAAAAGTATGCAGTAACTTGCACTACTACCATCCATAACAGGAACTTCATCCCCGTCAACAACTACACGAAGATTGTCAATTCCATATGCATAAACAGCAGAAAGTAAATGCTCTATTGTAGAGATAAGATGTCCATCTTTACCTATAACTGTTGCCATTTTTGTATCTACCACATTTGCAGGGATTAAAGGGATTGATACATCAACATCAGAACGATAAAAAACTATGCCTGAGTTTGACTCCATAGGTTCCAAACGCAGCTTAACAGGAGAACCCTTATGTAGTCCAATCCCAACAAGTTCTACACTCTTTTTAATAGTTGTTTGATACATTATTTATTTCCTCTAGTTTCTGTCAATAATCTTTTTAGCACTCTTGATAACATCATCAATATTTAACTTAATCCACTGCTTATCCATCCACTCTTGAGGACGAACTTCTATACCTTGGACTAAAACACCAAAATGTAAATGGTCACCCATAGCATAACCACTTTTACCCGTATTTGCAATGACTTCTTTTTTTGTTACCCTGTCACCACTGTTTACTTTAATACTCGAACAGTGTCCATACAGAGTATATAGTCCTAAACCATGATGAATCAGAGGCATATTTCCATAAAGTCCATTGTATTCGCTGAAAATAACCTCTCCAGCATTTTGTGGTTTGATACTTGCCATCGCGTTAGAAGCTAAATCTAAACCTAAATGATATGACTCACTTATATACTCTCCACCATATGAGTACTTTCTATGATCACCAAATGTTGCTACAACTTGTGCATTTTTAAGTGGGTACATTTTATTTATTTTAAAGCTATTTATCTTTTTATCTTCTACTTTAGATGAAAGTTCATGAATAAGTGCTTCATTTTTTGCTCGTACATCTTCGTTAATTATCTTAAACTGTTCTAATGAATTTTCAACACCTTGTGTTTGAGCAAACTCTTCTGCTAAGTCTGCAATCTTGCCTTTTAAAAATCTATCGCTAAGTTTCATGTGTGAAACTTTATAGTTTTTCTGTTTTAAATATAGAGGGATGTATGCTTTAGCAACATTGCCTGCCTTGTCTTTAGCTACAACTGTCCCTTTAAAGTTGCTATCTACAACCGGCCAAGCCAAAAGTGAAATAAAGTAACCCTCTTTATAAAAAGGCTGTGCTATAAAGTGTTTGTCGTTATTGCCTTGAATGTAGAGTGTATCAAGATTTTCATCTTCTACTTTAAAGATAACAAGGGCTGAACCACCACGAGAAATTTTATAGGAGTTGCTTACTATACTTACACGTGGTCTTTTTTTGTCTATCTTAAATGTAAATACTTGTTTTACTGCGTTTCCATTTAAAAAATTCCACTTACTAACATCATTTGCTTGAACTATAATTTGAATCTCTTTA
>JALSMC010000210.1 GCA_026987995.1 Sulfurimonas sp.
ATTGATTTTTAGGAGTTCCAATAGCTCATTTTCAGATATATTTTCTTTTTGCGTTTTAGAGTAAATGTTCAAAAGGTAAAGGTTGTTTTTTTCATCAATAAAATAGTATATAAGTCTAAAGCCTCCACTTTTTCCTGTGGATGTAGAGGAGTTTGGCATTCTAATCTTATAACAATTCAAGTGCAAAGCTGTACCTGATCTTGGGTTTTCTCTTAGCTCTAAAATAACTTTTTTAACATCATCTTCTAATTTTTTATATTTTTTTGCTAATTTTTTGAAATCTTTTTTAAAGCCATCTAGTGGCTTAATGCTAAAGCTCATCAAAAAACTCTTCTATGGTTTGAAGTTCCTCTGCCTTTTTGGGGTCATCTAAAACTTCTTTGAGTTCTTTGCAAGATACATCAAAACTTTTGTAAAACGCTTCTGCTTCTTGCTTTTCTATATAAGACTTAATAGACTCTATAATGATGTCTGTTCTGTTGAGGTTGTACTCTTTAGTAAATTCATCTATTTGCTCTATTAGATACACAGGAAGTCTAAGTCCTACTTGTTTCTTTTGGAGTTGTGCGAGTGAGTGCATCATCTTATCCTTTGGGGTATGTATATCAAATATTATATACTATTTATATACATAAGTCAAACAATATAAAACTTAAGGGACAAAATTAAACTCTAAACAAAAGTGAAAAGACACAACACTATAACCTAACGCCGACTACTCCTACTCTTTTCAAGCTCTGCGGTACTCTCTCTGAGTGCATCAAGTATCTTTTCACTGTTTTGATACTCTTGTGTAAAAAAGTCAATAAGATTCAGATAGGCATCGTTTTTTTCTATGAGCTTTGTGGTGTTAGCATCTAGGGTAGGGGAGTGTAGATTGTATGTAGAGAGAAGGTCTATGTAGGTTGCTCTACGTGTAGAGTCTATGATGATGGGTAGATAAGTGTTTTTTAGTAGAGGCAGATTGGCGACCAGTCTTGCTAACCTTCCGTTACCGTCATAAAAAGGGTGTATCGCTGCGAAAGCGATGTGCATGTCGGCATAGATAGCGATAGCCTCTTCTTTGGAGTCTATTTTTTGTGCTACATTAGCATAGTCCTTAAACCATAAGCCCATCAAATGTGCTATATCATCAGGGTGAGGGTAGTAAATATGCTTGTCTTTGCCCTCTATGTTTACCCATCTACCATTTGCTATGACTTTGTAAGCGCCATTTGGACGCTCTGAGTCTATGAGATGTTCTGTTTGTATCGCTTTATGTAAAGCAAATAAATCCTCTTCAGACACGACATCTGTTTCTAACATACCATAGATTAAATCTAAAGCCTTCACATGTCCTAGCACTTGTTGGTGTTCAGAGAGAGACTTTCCCTGCACGGTTAGTCCATTTTCTATAATAAAAGAGGTCTCTCCCTCCGTTAAAGTATTGCCCTCGATAGCATTAGAGTTAAATATCCATTTGACACGTAGTTTTTGTAGGAGAGCTTCTTTTTCATATGTAGTTAAATCACCCATTATGGTATTCCATTATGTTGTATTTTTTGTACTTATTATATCATTGTATATATTTAAAATAAAAACAGTATTAAATAGTGGGAAATTATATATACTAAATAGTGAGATATTT
>JALSMC010000211.1 GCA_026987995.1 Sulfurimonas sp.
TGAATAGTGTGATAGTGGCAAGTTCACTATTTTTACTAAGTGCATGTGGGACTAGTGCTAACAGCAATAATCAAAACACTCCAAATACTCCAAACAATTCAGATAAAATAGGTACATTAAAAGTGGATAAAGATATACTTACCTATGAAGATGGCTCAGGTTTTTTCTGGATGGGAGATACAGCTTGGGAAATAGCAACCAAATTCCATGAGATGGACAATAAAAATGAACTCATAGATACCTACATGAAAAAGCGTAAAGAACAGGGTTTTAGTGTTATTCAAACATCCGCATTGATGCATAGGTATTTTCTTGCAACTGGTGCATTTATGAATGATAGAAATAGTACTGGCTACCTTATAAAAGATAAAGTGGACTTTACTAAACCAACTCTTGAATACTGGGAAATGATAGACTACATAGTAGAGAGTGCAAAAAATAATAATCTATATGTTGCACTTTTACCTGCATGGAAAGATGTTCTCAAGAAAGAAGAGAATGCAAGAGTGTATGGAAAGTGGATAGCAAATAGATATAAAGACAAAACAAATATTATTTGGGTATTAGGTGGAGACAGTAATCCTGATACGGATACGAACACAATAATATGGAATGCAATGGGTAAAGCTATCGATAAGGTTGTTGGTTCGAAACAACTTATAACCTTTCATCCATCTGGAGAAGAAAGCTCAACAACATGGTTTGATGATGCATCATGGTTAGATTTTCATATGATTCAAACAGCACATTGTACAAATGATGTTAAAAAAGTTTTTTATGGCTTTAAAAGTAAGACAACTAAACTAATATTAGATGCAGAACCAGCATATGAAGATATATATAAATGTTTTGATACAGCAAAAGGTAGAATTACAGCAGATGAAGTGAGAAAAACAGCATATACACAACTTTTCTCTGGAGCATTTGGACATACCTATGGACATCATTCAGTATGGCAGATGTATGCTACTGGTGATAAAAGTTCAACAGGGGGAGATGTAAAAGACGGTAAAATATGGCAAGATGCATTGAATGATGTGGGTGCTACATATATGACGCATGTTGCAAAACTCATGAGAAGTAGACCTCTGGTATATAGAATATCTGATCAGACTATAATAGAAAAAGGAAATGCCATAGCAAAACGGGGTGTAGGATACGCTTTTATTTATTTTCTAGAAGGTGGAAGTGTGACTGTTAATCTTGGTAAGATATCGGGTAGCAATGTAAAAGCATGGTGGTATGATCCTAGAACGGGAGATGCTACAGAGCTAGATACTTACGCTAACAGTGGTACAAAAAACTTTAACTCAGGAGGAACTGAAGATATGGTTCTTGTACTTGATGATGTAGCTAAAGGGTATGACGCTCCAGGACAATAATAAATCTGTCACAAAATTATCATTATTGAGAATCTCTTCTTGATAGTGATATACGTATTATTTTTATAATGCTCAACAGAATTTATCTTCTTTTAAACTAATTACGATAAAATTTCCTTGTAAATAATAATTATCATTTAAAAGGAAAACACATGTTAGTAACAAAAAAAGCTCCAGATTTCACAGCAACAGCTGTACTTGCAAACGGTCAAATAGTTGAGGATTTTAACCTCATGGATAACTT
>JALSMC010000212.1 GCA_026987995.1 Sulfurimonas sp.
AACAATAGATAAAAAGCTTTATATCAAAATAGAAAATTTTGTCTATCCTCAGTTACGAGAAAATCCTCATTACGGAATAAACATAAAAAAGCTCAAAGGTAAACTAGAGGGCTACTAATAGAGTTGGGAACTATAGACTATTTTATCTGATAGAAGATGAAAAACTCATTATTGCTGTAGTTGATTTCAGACATCGACAACAGGCATATGACTGAAAGAACCTCCTACACAAGCAAATAACCATGAAAAACTTATATAATTTACCATTAACAGATATCGCCACCATCCTCACGCAAGAGTTACAAGGAAAAGTAGCGCATGAGATTGTAGAGTTTAAAGTACTTAATCCTGACATTGCTACATCTACATACAATGGAAAAAGCATTACTGTTAAAGATGAAGTAGCCATTTATAGAGGGTATCAAACATGGCTTGATTTAGCTCATATTCTCAAATGTAGAATGCTCACACCAAAGGTTTTAGATGAGCATTTTATTCTTATGCGATATGAAAAACTTCAAAATGATAGCTTTCACGCAACGAATGCAAATACAGAAGAGAAGTATGGTGTAGAGTCAATATTTTCTGAGATTCACAAAAACGAAGAGGCAGGGTTTTTACACTATTTCACACAAGCCCTGCAAAACGCCAAGCTATCCTCACGCAAGCGTATTCTGAATCTTGGTATCAACAGTGGTGATGAGTTTGATATCATCAAAAAGAGTCTTGAAAATTTTGAAGATTATGAATTAGTTGGTATTGACTATTGTGCTTCAGCTATACAAGAAGCACAAAAGAAGTTTCATGACGATAAGAACATTCAGCTCTTTGAACATGACATCAATGAACTCTCAAGCCTTAAACTTGGTAAATTTGACCTCATCATCAGCATAGGCACACTTCAAAGCTCTAACCTCAACTACAAACAACTCCTGCAATCCATCGTTCAAAACCAACTCTCACGCAAGGGTGCACTTATTTTAGCGTGGCCAAACTGCAGGTGGATAGATGGCGAGATGATTTATGGGGCGATGATGAAGAACTATAACTTCTCAGAGATGTCCAATCTCTACAGCGATGTTATCTTTGCAAAAAAATACCTCCAACAAAAGAAGTTTCGTGTTACCATTACGGGAAAAGATTATATCTTCGTTACGGCTACTTCCATTTTAAAAGATTAAGAGGCAAACCCTGAGCAGAAGTGATCTTTTTTAACAACTATCTGCTTCTGTTTCTCTTTACGTTTCGTATCTTTTTCTACAAAAACTTTTTTACGTGTTTTTGGATCCATCTCTGTGTAGTACATGACAGCAGAGTAAGTTCCTGGTGTTGGAATAAAAACCTGTGCCTGTTCAGGGTTCATATGCAACTCTTGGGTTGTAAAACGTTTGAGCTCTTTCATGTCGGACTCTTTACAACCAGGATGTGCAGCAATGAGGTAGTAGGTTAAAAATTGATTTTTCCCCTCCTCTTTGTTAAGTTTGTCATAGAGTCGTTTAAATTTTACAAGCTCCTCTTTCCCAGGTTTTCCCATTAACTCAAGCACATGTTGCTGTGTATGTTCCGGTGCTACTTTCATCTGCCCAGATATATGGTGCTTTACCATCTCTTTAAGGTAACTATACC
>JALSMC010000213.1 GCA_026987995.1 Sulfurimonas sp.
CAGGAAAACATAAGGCTCTCAAAAAAGAGACACTCTCCAACCTAGCTTACATTGAAAAACTTTTAGGTTTTGGTGTGAAAAACCCTTTTGAGTACTTTCAGTTTGGGATGGATAAAGAGACTAAAGAGAAAATATCTTCTCTTATAGTTAAACGCGACGAGGCAAAAAAAGAGAAAAACTTTGAAGAGTCAGACAGGCTTCGAGATGAGATATTGGCGTTTGGAGTAAGCCTCATGGATACTCCTGCTGGAACTTTTTGGGAAAAAGTGTAATGACTATAGAAGATATACACAAACATATAACAGAGAGTTCCAAAGAGACTACAGAAGAGTTTAAACGGCTCTTTCATGGTAGAGGTGGGCTTTATGAGGGTTGGAAGCATCTCACAATCGACTCTATTGACTCCATACTTAGTGTTGCTTTGTACTTTGAAGAGCCACTTGAGACGGAACTTATAGAGATGTTAATCGCGTTTACAAATAACTCGAAGTATGAGACTCTTGTTGTGCAACGCCGTTACATCAAAGGAACTACGTGTGAAATCTTAGTTGGGATGCTTGATGAAGATGTTTATGTCATAGAAAATGGTATAAAAATCAAGCTCAACCTACTCTCTAACAAAAACAGTGGTTATTTTCCAGATATGAAAAATGGTCGAAAGTTTGTGCAAGAAAATGCCAAAGATGCAAGAGTCTTAAATCTTTTTTCCTACACTTGTGCTTTCTCTCTCGCTGCAAAAATTGGTGAGGCTTATGAAGTTGTAAATGTTGACATGAGCAAGGGTGCACTTAAAACTGGTATGGCAAACCACTCTTTAAATGGCTTAGACCCTAGAGGTACTAGTTTCCTCCCATACAACATTCTCAAGTCCTTTACAAAACTCAAACGCAAGGGTCCATACGATATGATTATCATTGATCCACCGAGTTTTCAAAGAGGAAGTTTTGAAGCGACCAAAGATTATGAAAAGCTTATTAAAAAGCTAGAAGAACTTGCTGATGAAGAGTGCATACTCCTTGCCTGCTTAAACTCTCCAGAGCTAGAGAGTAGCTTCATCATAGAAATGATAGAAGAGTTTGCACCGAGTTTTAAGTTTGTAGAGCGATTAGTAAATGTAGAAGAGTTTAAAAGTGCGGATGAGGGAAGAAGTTTAAAGAACTTAATCTTTAAACGCCAGATTTAGGAAAACATTCTAACTTTTTTATTGCTTCTTAACTCTAATTTTATTGATTTTCAGATTAATACAAAAATTTGCTAATATTTTAATTTTTATGATATTATGTTTTAATTCATCTGAAGAACAATGGAGCTAAACTTGAAAAATTATAAAGTATTAATAATTGAAGATACTGAATTTATAAGTAACTCAGTAAAAAAAAACATTAACAAGATTTCACTTTTATACAGAGCAGGCCTTCACACTCCAAGAGGCTTCAGACAAACTATCAACAAACTCCTTTGACTACATACTTTTAGATTTAAACCTACCAGATGCTTCAGGCATGGAGCTAGTATCAAATATCAAAATTCTTAGCGATGCAAAAATTATTATTTTAACAGGTGACACAGATATAGAACAAAGAGAGTACCTCTTTAAAGAAGGAATTCTTGATTACAT
>JALSMC010000214.1 GCA_026987995.1 Sulfurimonas sp.
AATGAAGCAAAAGAGATAGTAAAAAAGTATCTCTTTTGGACAGATTTCTTAGAACAAGAGTTTAGTACAATAGATGAGCTAAAAGAGAAACTGCAAACAATAAAAGACACACTTGTCTACCAAGGGGAGTTTAAAGAGTTTTATCTCACACAAGAAGAAGCACAAGCACTTGGTAAAAAAGCCCAGCCTATTACAATAGAAAAGGTTTTAAGCTCAGATACATATCCTCTGTATTTGATTGAAAGACTACAAAGAGTTACAAGCTACTCTCAAAGTGATTTAAAACAGATTCCAAAGAAAAGCGAGGTGGTATGGCTTTATAGCTCTGGTGTTTTGATGCACTTTGTACTTAAAGATGGTAGATATATCTATCCGAAAGATTATCCTGTAAATGACCCTTACCGATATGGTTATATGGTTGTTTTTAATAAGAATGGCTTACAGGGTGTGTATGATGTAGATAGCGATAGTTTAAAAATGCCATTTGAATATAGTGATATTGAATTATTTGGTAATCTTGCTCAACTCTCAAAGGATGATAAAACTTATGAGATAGTCGACCTTGATATAGATAAAACAATAGGAACAGACACTCAGAAAATATTACCAAATATTACTGATGCACTTAAAGATAAACTAAACCTTTCTAAAGTAGATTTAGAAGACTACATAACACTCTTTGACACTGCTAAAACAGAGCAAGACCTAGTAAAAATGGGTTTATGGAATGCAAAAGTCGGAGTGCTAGAAGTACCAAGTGGTTTTAGAGATATTATAGAAGAAAATGCTGGCACTATTGCTTGGGCATATCCAATCAGTGCAGATATGTTTGACATGAGTGTGGAATTACCTGTAGTATTTAAAAAGAAAAATGGTGAGGAGGTAACACTCGGCATCAAACATGAAGATATAATTTTAGAAGATAGAACTATTTTAAATGATGTGGTTATTCCTCCAAAACCTGCTGTAAAAGATGAAAGAGAGTTGCCAAACTATCTTAAAATCAAAAACAGAGAACTAGGTGATGTTGATTTTTCAAACAATAGTGTTGATGATATCATTGCTCTAAGTAGTGATGAGTTTAATGAGCTTGTTTCACTTTTAGGCAATGACAATATAACTATGCTGTTAATTTACCTTAAAACTTTAGATGATATAGAGTTAGCAGAATTTTTTCTCTATCTTGAGGATGTAAAACTAGATGAAAATGTTGATGCACCAAGTGCAAAAGAGCAGTTTTTGCATATGTTAGATAGTATAAATACAGAAGATTTAGACGATGCAGTGAAACGCAGAGTAACAATAGAGTTACCACTGTTTGTAAAGTATTCTAAAAATATTCACCACCAAGCAAATGATTTTAAAAAGTTTATAAGAGCAAAATACTACCCATACAAAGAAGAAGATGCAATTGGACAGTTTGAGGGCTATCTGTTTAAAACACTCTACAGTGAGCCTATGAAGTTTATACCTGATTACTTTAACCAAGTTTTGACTCAATTTAGAGACTACTATGATGAAAAAAATGATGAACATCAAAAAGTAGCTCTACATTTAGCTAGAAGATTTGGACTACTTGTAAATTCTCTGCATGTGATACAAAAAGTACAAG
>JALSMC010000215.1 GCA_026987995.1 Sulfurimonas sp.
GTAGCAGTGTACTGATCAAACGCAGAGATAAGTTCTACACCTGAAAAAGACTTACGTCCCTCAGCATCCCCATCTTCTATGATAGTTACAAGTTCATCATCAGTATAAACCATTGCACCAACAACTGTCATCATCTGCTCATCAGCATTTACACGAGGACGCTGTCCTAGGTATACAAAATAGCGCTTATCTTGACTAAGAGAAATCTCTACATCATAGTGACCATCTTCAAAAAATGTTAATTTTTTATTTACTGTTAGAGACGAAAGCTTTTGAGTAAGTGTTACAGTTTTTGCACTTCCATCAAGATTTACTTCTTTAACACTAGTCGTATATGCTACAGATGATGCCTCTTTGTTTAAACTCTCATCCATAAATCTAATATATAATGGTTTAGTAGCATTTGACGGTATTAGCTGTGCATGATTATCTTCTTTATCTCTAAACTTCTCTTGGAGTAACTCTTTAGAAGAGATACGTCCAAGTGTATCTAGTTTTAGTATGAAGTTCTCATTTGTAACTGTTACAAGGTCATTAGAACTTGTAGTCTCTGATGCCGATATTACATGTCCAGCCTCTGCTTCTACATTTATATTAGGCACTGCTTGTGTGCCACTTTGAGTACTATTGTTTTGTACTGCTGTTTGAACTTTAGTATCTTCTACTACTTCTGGTTCTACTGGTGGAAAAATTGCTGTATACCCTACGAAAAAAATTACTGACAACAGTACAGCTACTATTAGTCTTTGATTTGGTGACATTTTGTCTAGCACAAATTACCCTTTATATGAAAAATTTTTTATTATGTAATGTTGGTTCTTTTTATTTGGAACCAGCCAATATTTTATACTTCCTACATCTAACTCTGTAGGCTTACAGTGGAGCTTATAAAGCAAAGGATGCTCTATCCCTCCATCAAATAATTGATTACAACGTAGTATTCTAGTAAAAGAGTGGTAAAACGCACTTGAAATTGAGTTATTTTCGAAATTTAATCGTGCATATTCACTACAAGTGGGATAATACCTACATGAACCAAAGCCAATGAGGGTAAAAAACTTCTGATAAAGCCATAAAAGTTTAAGTAAAAGTTTTCGCATTTTTTAATACTTTTATAAAATCATTTTGAAGTTTTTCATGAGATGAGTCAAAGAGACCGACTTTTGCAACAAATACATAAGAGCCATCTTTGAGGTTTTTGGAGTGTTCACGAAATAGTGCTCGCATACGACGTTTTGCTCGGTTGCGTTTAACGGCATTTCCAAGTTTCTTCGTTGCAGTAAATCCTACTTTATGAGTTCCTGTGTGAGGAAGGTAAAAAAGTACAACACTGTTTGAGTGCTGATTTTTTCCTTTGTTATATACATATTGAAACTCCTTATGGAGTTTCAGTGTGTAAAATCCGCCTAAACTGACAATCTTTTACGACCTTTAGCTCTACGACGGTTTAAAACTCTACGACCGTTCTTAGTAGCCATACGTGCTCTAAAACCGTGAGTTCTTTTTCTTGGTGTTGAATGGGGTTGGTATGTTCTTTTCACGACATATCCTTATGTAAAATTAAGTTCGAAATAATACAAAAAATTTGCTTAAAGGGTGGTTAAGT
>JALSMC010000216.1 GCA_026987995.1 Sulfurimonas sp.
GAATGACCTAGTATCTGCAATACTTTATGCAGATGAAGTAGTAACCGTTGCATCTTTTGGGCGTAATGCAGGGGCAGGTGGGGTCTTTATGGGTCTTGCTTGTGACTATGTGGTGGGCAAAGAGGGTATAGTACTCAACCCTCACTATAAAACATTGGGACTTAGTGGTAGTGAGTATCATACCTATACCTTACCTAAACGTGTAGGAGAGGAGATGTCAGAGAGACTCTTAAATGATTGTCTTCCGCTTAGTGTTGAGAAAGCAAAAAACATTAGCATGATTGATGAAATATTCCCTCATGGTACTTACTATGAGGACTTGCATATTTTTTCAAAAAGTAAGCATAGTGATGAGTTTATCTGGGATAAGCAAGACTACTTAGAAGAAAATAGAGACAAGATAGAAGCACTGAAAGAAAAAGAACTCTCTGTCATGCACCCAGAGTTTTGGAGTGAAGAGAGTAGCTTTCATGAACTTAGACGAGAGTTTGTCTATAAGCTTTGTCCACGTGAGACACCAGAACGATTAAAATTCAACAAAGAGAGGAGAGACCATGCATGAATACAGTGTAGTCCAAGCATTGCTTAACCAATGTGAAGAACACGCAGCGGCAAACAATGCAACAAAAGTAAACAAAGTCATTACCAAAATAGGGGTGATGTCAGGCATAGAACCACAACTGTTACAAACTGCCTTTGACACCTTTAAAGAGGGAACCATTTGTGAAAATGCAGAGTTTATACAAAATATACAAAAACTAAAACTCGAATGTAAGGAGTGTGGTAATGTATTTGAAGTCGATGAAGTGAGGTATTTTTGCCATAAGTGTGAAAGTTTAAGAGTCAAAGTGCTTGATGGGGAAGATATGTTCCTTATGAGCCTAGAAATGGAATAAAGGAAGTTAAATGCAAGAATATTGGGAACTATATATGAAAAATCTAGAGGGAAAACCTGCTTCTATACAATTTAATGCGGGTATCTCTATGGAAGTAGAAGATTTGGGATGGACTTATCCTATAGTGGCATTTGTAAAAGTAAAATTTAAAGAGCCAAAAGAAAATGGCTTACTCTCAGAAAATGAAGAACCTGAAATTATGTTTTTAGAAGATAAGCTAGAAGCCTCTATGATAAAGTTTCGCATAGGAAAATACGTGGGGCGTGTTATTTCTGATGGACATGCAACCTTTTTGTATTATGTGCAATATACCTACAACTGGCCAGACTTCATAGAGTTTGCACTTGACGAGCATGACAGTTATGAGGTAACGAATGGACACCAAGAAGATGGAGAGTGGAATTACTATAAAAAACTACTCTACCCAAGTCCAAGAGAATGGCAACTTATACAAAACCATAAAGTATGTGATAACCTAAAAGAACAAGGTGATAACCTTCACTTAGAACGGCTTATAGAACATAAACTTTATTTTCAAAATGAAAATAAAAAAGAAGAGCTTATTAAAGTATTGGAAGAAATGGAATTTAAAATTGGAAAAGATATAGTAAATGAAGATGGTGTGAAAGGTTTAGAGTTTTACCGTATAGATAAAGCTTTTTACCATGATGTAGATGAACTTACTTTAAATCTTATAGATATT
>JALSMC010000217.1 GCA_026987995.1 Sulfurimonas sp.
GATAAAATATCGGTAATATTGATTTAGAGGGATTTTTTTTAATCTCAAAAATCGCTATGAGAAGAATTTAGTTGTTTGCTTGGTTTGAATTTGCAAGTGGCTCTAGGATATAGTATTTGAATTTCTTTAAGAGAATGTTTTGAAATCTGGATAAGTAAAGGATTTTTCTTCTTGTCTAGTAGTAAAATAATCTTTTTTAAACTACTTTCATCCATTGATGTACAGCCTGCCGTTGATGTATCTGTATCTTTTTGTAGATGCAAAAAGATACAAGAACCTCTTTTGGATTCTCCTTTTTTGTTGTGTGCAACTGTGATACCGTACTTGTATTGATTATCACTGCGTTTCATCAACTCAAAACTTTTCTCATCTCCATTGGCTTGGATGATGTGGTTATAAAAATTTGATAAAGAGTCATCAACACAAATGAGTTCTTTTGAAGTATATAAATAGGGAAGTTTATAATTATTTTGATGTGAGTAGCCAAAAATGTTTGTGAGTTTAAAAACTCCAGTAGGAGCTTTTCTATCGCCTTCATATTTAAGAGGTTCATTGCTTCTTTTACTAAGTTCTACTTCTCCAATACCCCAGCCTAAACCATTCGTTCCTAAGTTCACTTCTGTACTCAGTAGTACTTTATCATCTTGATAAAACATTAGTTTTGCCTTGGATGTATTAAAATTATCTGCAACAACTAAGATGATTTGTTGGGATGAAAACAAGAAAATTGGAAAGATTATTAAAATTAAGATACTTTTTATCATAAAGTATGGTACTATTACTATTAAGTACAAACGCTTAAATATCGTTTTTTATAAATTTAATTTTGGAAAAATATTATGAGTATTAAAATTAAACAAGCAAAAGCTGAAGATAGTGCTTTTTTAGCACAGATGATTTTGCAAAGTTCTCGTGCAGGAAAAAAAGATGGTCTCTTTGATTTACTCTTTGGTACGAATGATAATGAAATCATTTTACAAAGACTCGAAGAGCTAACAAAGACAGAGGCAAAAAGCCATTGTCATTTTAGTAACTTCCTTATAGCAGAGCTTGATGGAAAGTCTGTGGGGACACTTTGTAGTTATGAACCACGTATATCAAATAAAGAGGCATTCATAAAAGCATTGACAGAGATAGGTTGTAGTGATCAAAACGCAGCACTTGAAGTTATGTACATATGTGATTTTAATCTTAACACTAGAACACTTATATTTGATTTTATGGAAGAACTTGAAGGTTTTATAGATGTGGGTGTTTTAAAAGCACTTATGCAGAAGTCACTTTTAACGGCTCGTTTAAAAGGCTACAGAATAGCACAAACTATGATAGAAATCGGTTCTTTAGAGTCAGAACTTTTTTATAAGAAGATGGGCTTTAGAGTTGTTGAGAAGAAAGAGTGTGAACTCTATAAAGAGAAATTTGGCCGTCATGGAATGTTACTGATGAGCATTGAGTTTTAGGACTTATGCTTGAACCGACTTCCCTCTCTCTTCTTCCCTCTCTCTTAGCAATAGCTCTAGCACTCTATAGTAAAAATGTCATTCTCTCTCTCTTTAGTGGAGTGGTTTTAGGAGTGCTTTTTTTAAATGACTT
>JALSMC010000218.1 GCA_026987995.1 Sulfurimonas sp.
TTATGTCTGAAAACTCTAAAACAGTTTTAAATAAAGAACTTGGAGATGTTACAGTTCATGAGAACAGTGACATAGGGGCAAGTGTCGCTTCTGGTTCTTTCGGTGTTGATGCTATGATAATTGCACCTTGTTCTATGAATACTTTAGCAAAAATAGCTTGCGGGATTTCTGATAATCTTGTAACGAGATGTGCTGCTGTGATGATAAAAGAGCAAAAAAAGCTTATTTTAGCACCGCGAGAGATGCCTTTTTCAGCTATTGCTCTTGAAAACATGCAAAAACTTGCTGCTCTAGGCATCATCATAGCACCACCAGTTATGGCTTACTACTCAGAACAACAAACTCTCGATGAGATGGAAAACTTTGTCATAGGCAAATGGTTTGACCTTCTCGGCATACAAAATAACTTATATAAAAGATGGGAATAGCAATGAACTCAAAAAAAATAGCACTCTATCCAGGTACCTTTGACCCTGTAACAAATGGTCACATAGACATCATAAGAAGAGCCTCAAAACTTTTCGATGAACTTGTAGTCGCAGTTGCAGCCTCAGTAGATAAAAAACCGATGTTTTCTTTAACAGAACGCATAGAGATGACAAAAGCAGCTGTAGTAGACTTAGATAATGTTCGAGTGGTTGGTTTTGACAACCTAACCATCGATCTTGCACATGAGTATAATGCTGGCGTTATCATACGTGGTCTTCGTGCCGTTAGTGACTTTGAGTATGAACTCCAACTTGGTTATTTGAATAATTCTCTCGATACTACTATTGAAACTGTCTATCTTATGCCTACACTGCAAAATGCTTTTATTAGCTCTTCCATTGTTCGTAATCTTTTAAAATTTAATGGAAAGACAGAGCATATTTTACCAGCTCCTGTTCAAAAAATTATAGGAAGTATGACTTCATGTACATTGCACTAGAAGGAATAGATACAGCAGGAAAAAGTACACAGATACAAGCTCTAAGTAAAGAGTTTCCTGATGCTATTATCACTAAAGAACCTGGTGCTACCGAGATAGGCAAAGAGATACGAGAGATGCTTTTATCTGCTCGTGTTGAGAGTAAAAAAGCGGAATTTTTACTTTTTTTAGCTGATCGTGCTGAACATATGCAAAAAGTCATAGAGCCTAACATAAACTCTAAAATGATTATAAGTGATAGAAGTGCTGTAAGTGGTGTTGCTTATGCTCTCACGCAAAACACGATAAAAAAAGAGGAACTTGTTTCTCTTAATGACTTTGCGACAGGTGGCGTTTACCCACAAAAAGTCTTCTTGCTGCGTTTGACAAAAGAGGAGTTAGAATATAGACTTTCGCAAAAAGAACTTGATGGTATAGAACTTCGTGGTAGTGAGTACTTATTAGAGATTCAAAATGCTATAATAGAAGCTACTAAACTCCTAAACATCGAACTTGTGGAGATAGATGCTACACTTTCACGTGAAGAAATAACTTTAAATATATTAAATAATATCAACTCTTAAAAGATATCTTATCAACTTAATTGACACTGATTACATCAACCAAAAAGATAAAGAGTTAGTAGAACTTTTTATACACTCTAACAATATTAAAAAATATATC
>JALSMC010000219.1 GCA_026987995.1 Sulfurimonas sp.
AGTTGTAGTAGAACTCACATCCATACTTCCAAGAGAATCAAGCCCAATTCCAGCCACAACAAAGAATAAAATATATAAAATAATCATACTAAAAACAAAAGGTAAGAGAGAGTATTTTATCATTTTAGCTGTAAAAAGGTCTTTGAGACTGAGTGCTAAAGTAGAGTTTTCGCTATCCATTTAAAGCTCTTTTCATTTTCATAATTTACTCCATAATTTTTGGTTGAGTTTTAACTCTTCTACGATTCCTATTGCAAGATGCAAAGTTTCGATATATTCCATTGCTATTTTATACTTTAATAGTGAATGAAAAACTGAAGGCTCAAATAAATCCTTGTTATATTCTATCGCCATGTAGATTTTTCCTCCATTAAAGGAGAGGTTTAGAGGATGGTTTGAGCGTTGTTTAAAGTCTAGTATCTTTTCCATAAGTGCATGTGAAAGAATGTACCTTGCTTCTATCTGGTCTGTACCATAGACTACAAACTCTTTCTCAAACGCAGGGTTATCCATTTTAACTAAGTCGTTTCGAGAGAAGTTGTTAGACTGTAAAAACGAACCTATAAAATCTCCAAAAGTACTTTGTGCTGTGTCTGGGAGTATAACTGTTCTGCCTTTAAAGTGTTTTGGGAACTCACTTACTAAAAAAAGTCCTTGAAATTGTGTAGACCAAGATGTTCTCCCTTTAGAGTCTTTATGCCGTTTTTCTGCATGAAAGTCTGAAAACTCTATAGATATACCATCTATTTTTCCCTTTACAAAGTCATTTCCACTCACTCTATCAGGACTCGAGGTAAAGATACCAGAACGTGTATAATGCATCTCGCTAATATGGAGAGATGGGGTGTACCTTAAGTTGATATCTATCTCTTTTATAAGAGGAGTTATGACTCTAAACTTGAAGTCTTTGGCATAGTCTTTTATAAGTAGTTTATAGGCTATACCCGCAAGTGCAAAGTACCCAAAGCCTACAAAAGCTAGTATATCTATACTAAACACGGCTGATGAAAACATAAAATATATGATAGCGATGGCAATAAGTGCTAAAATTGCTTGTGTAACAATAATTCTTTTTTTAAGAGCCATCCTATCTTCTTCAAGCTCTGAAAGTGTAGGATGAAGGGATTTGTAGTAAAAATCAGTGAGTTGTGAGAGTGTTTTCATCTACGAGTTAAAAAGCTCTTTTACATTTACATTTTTTCTCTCATTTACACTTATCTCAAAAACCTCTTTTCTTTGGTAGTTCATCGCGTTTGCCATAAAGTTTGTAGGGATTTGTTCTAGGGCATTGTTATAGTCCGTTACAGCTTGGTTGTAAGCCCGTCTAGCTGCCGATATCTGCTCTTCGATTTCATTTAAACTTCTTTGGAGGTGCATGACATTTTCATTTGCTTTTAAGTCAGGATAATTTTCAACGGCTATCATGATAGAACCAAGAGCTGAACTCATTTTAGCATCAAGAGCTATTTTTTGTTCATCTGAGATATTTGGCTTATTGGCTTCACTACGAAGCTTAGTGATATCTTCTAAGATAGATTTTTCATGTTCCATATACTTACTCACAGAAGAGACAAGGTTAGGAATGAGGTCATATCGTTTTTTGAGTTGCGTATCGACAGATGCAAAAATATTTTCGACCTGATTTTTCTTTGAAACAAGAGAGTTGTACATAAGTACAAGAACGATAGCTATAACGATGGCGATGATGAGAGGTGTAGACATAAGAACTCCATAAATAGTTTATATTTATAGTTTAGCTTATTTTTGATAATTTAGCAAAATATTTGTATGGCAAGTCCTAAGAGTGGACTTTCCATAAAGAAGTTTTTAAACTATTATTTCTTTGCTTTAGATTTCTTTGCTTTAGCTTTCTTCTTGTTAGACTTTTTAGCTTTAGTTTTAAGTACTTTTTTCTTTAAAACTTTTTTAGCCTTTTTGTTACTTTTCTTTTTCTCTACTTTTTTAGCAGCTTTTTTCTTTTCAGATTTCTTTTTTGCTTTTTTCTTGTCAGCTTTTTTAGCAGCAGTTTTTGCTATCTTTTTCTCTAGTTCTTTTTTTTCTTTTGACATTTTATGCCCTTTTATTTGTATTTTTCATTACTAATAGTAATAAATTATAGTTATTATATATAATTTATGATTAAATGTCAATAAAATATAGTGTTAAGCTATAAAAGTATATACTCTCGCATGACATTCATAGAATTTAAAAAACTACTTTTAGATGCGGAGATAAGTCTTCCCAAGTTCTCTAAGCTAATTAAAGTAAGTGAAAAAAACATACAATCATACAAGAAAAAAGGTTCAGTGCCTAATGCAATTGCTGTGAGTGCACAATGTTTTGCAAGTATGCATCAGCATGGTATTGATTATAAAGAGATTATTATGGGATTAGGTTTAGAGGTGAAAACTAAAAAAGGTGCAGGGTTTTCTAAAGTAAATATAGAAGAAACTAAAGATAAAGAATCAGAAATATAAGTACTCTATTTAGTGATATCTTTTGCTGCAAGATAAGCACTCGACCATGCAAAAGCAAAGTTATAACCACCACGACGACCTACAACATCTAAACACTCACCACAAAAGTAAAGATTGTTTTCTCTTTTACTCATCATAGTTTTTTCATCTATCTCTAGCGTATCTATCCCCCCACCACTCACTTCAGCATGACGAAACCCGTGAGTATCAGAGACTTCAAATTTCCAGTTTAGCATTAAGTTCGCTATATGTTTAGCGAGTTTTGTATGAACCTCTTTGGCTTTTAGAGTGTTTAAAATATTTAACTCTTCTAGCAGTCCATTTGCTATTTTTAAAGGTATAAGACCGACTAATATATCTAGGATGGAAAGCTCGGGCATATTTTGTGCTACTTTAGAGATATGTTGTGAGAGTTTTTGCATGTTAAACGCAGGTAAGAGGTTTATACTGATGTCTACTGCTTGGTAATCTATAAGTGCCGATGAAACAGCTTGGGAGAGGTCTAAGATGGCAAAGCCTGAAACGCCATAGTTAGTAAAAAGAACATCGCCACTAACACTTATGTCTTTGACACCATTTAAGATGAGAGTGACCTCTGCGTTTAGTTTTACACCACTCATTTTTTTTGCTATTTCAGAGTTTAAATGCAGTTGTACAAGAGATGGATAAGCAGGGATACAAGTATGTCCAAACTCTTTTGCAAACTCTTCACCATCAGAGTTTCCACCAAGATGTTCACCTGCACGAGAGCCTGTTGCAACTATGACAGCATCAGATTCTTCAAGCAGTTTTTTTATGTCAGTAATTTTTGACTCAGTATGAAAAACAACACCAAGAGTTCTCGCATAATCTTCAAATATTTTCACAACACTTTTGGCTTCATTTGAAAGAGGATAAGCACGACCATCTTCTAAAACATTTAAAAAAAGTCCTATTTCATTACAAAACTTCTCAAAACTATTAAAGCCAAAACTTTGAAGTGAAAACTTCACAAATGATGGGTTCTGAGAATAAAAATCAGATGAAGAGAGGTTTTTATTTGAGATGTTACAACGTCCATTACCACTTACTAAAATTTTTTTAGCTACTTTAGTATTTTGCTCATAAACTGTAACTTTTGAACCTGCTTTAGCACAGAGTATTGCAGAGAAAATACCACTTGCACCTGCTCCAACAATAGAAACATTTTTACTCATTTATAAACTCACTATCTTCGCACCAAAGCCACCTAAGTGTTGTGGTGTATCAGCGAATTTTTGGACTCGTGGGTGTGCTATGAGAAAGTTTTTTACTGCAAAAGAGAGCTTACCCGTTCCAATACCGTGATAAACTATAACTTCATCCCAGCCATTTATAAGGGCATCGTTTAAAAACTTATCTAAAACATCACAGGCTTCATCAGCTCTCATACCATGAAGGTCACATTTAAGTCCTGCTCTCTTTTCTACATTTAGGTGAACATTTGTTTGTGGTTTGAGTTTAAGTGCTTTTGTATGGCGAAGGTGTTTAGTCTTCACACGTACTGTCATCCCATCCATCTCTATAGTAGCTTCTTTCTCACCGCGCATAGAGATGATAGTTCCACGACTAGAGTGGTACTTTACAACATCTCCGACTTTAAAAGTCTCATTTCGCTGGATTTTATCTTCACCTTTTGGCGGCAATTTTTTATTGGCTTTATCCATCGCACGGTGGATTGATTTTGTATCATTCGCTTTTGCAGCTGCTTTTGCTTCACTTATCGCTACATCATAGCTGCGTTTGAGTGCCGCTTTTTGCTCTTCTATCTCTAAAAGTTGTTCTTCTCTGGTGTCTTTAAGTTGTAGCTCTTTCTTTTTAAGGTCAGCGAGTTTATCATCTACTAGTTGGTGTTTACGTTTGAGTTCGCGTTCAAGCTGAGAACCGCGTTCAATTAGTAAAGAGAGTTTTTCAGAGTTATCTCCATAGACGGCTTTTGCTTCTTTTACTATTGAGTTGTTTATCCCATAACGAGAAGCTGTCTCAAAAGCATATGACTTCCCGATGATGCCCTGCATGAACTCATAGGTAGGTTTACGAGCTTCTTCATCGTAGATGGCAGCCATAAGCTCAACATCATCACGGTCAGCCATAAGTGCGGCGAGGCGTTTATGGTGAGTGGTTACTACTACTTTTTGTCGGCGTTTAATGAGGTCATCAAGGATGACTTTAAACAGAGCCGCCGCTTCATCAGAATCCGTTCCAAGTTCTATCTCATCGACACCAACAAGAGCAGAAGTCTCTTTGAAGATGTTCGCAAACTGCTGCATACGTCCTGCAAAAGTTGAGATGTCATTTTTAACATTTTGTGGGTCGTCTATGATGGCTAAAACTGTTTTAAAATTTCCTATGTGTGACTTATGCTCATCAAGTTTCATCGGTATGATGTATTTTGCCATAAACGCTGAGGCGAGTATGGATTTAAGTAGCATCGTTTTACCACCCGCATTTACACCAGTAATCATCAAGATGTTTTTAGAAAAATCGACACTAATTGGTTTGGCATTATGAAGTGCAGGGTGTATAAAACCACTTAAAATTATCTTAGAATCTTTTTGACTCTTAATGAGTTGCATATTTTTACTCTGAGCAAAAAGAACACGTGCTTGGTAGTTGTCAAACTTTGTAAACTCTTTGTCTATAAAGTTTATAAAGGCTTGAAGCTCTGCTAATTTAGCTGAGAATTCTTTAGCATACTCGTAAAATATCGCCTCTCTCTCTTGTTCTATAAAGCGAATTTTCTCTTTTGACTTGAGTATGCTGTCTGGACTTACAAAGAAAAATCCACCAGATGAACGACCAACGACAGCCCCTTTAAGCACATGGTTAAACCCACCACGAACTAAAAGACAATCTTCATTGTTTACAAAGTGGACCTGTGTATCGACAAGGTAACCTGCTAGTTTTGAGCTTCCCATCATGCGTTTAAGTGAGCTTGACATTGTTGCACGATGCTCTTTTATACGAGCAGAGAGTCCAAAAAGATTCTCATCGAGATTTTCTTCAAACTTACCATCATGGGTAAAGTACTTTTCAACTTCTGTAAACTTTTCTGGTATGTCAAACTTCGCCATAAACTCGCCAATAATACCATCGAGCTTGCGGTTACGAAAATAGCGAAAATAACGAACGATTTTAACTATTTCAAACATCTGCTCAAAATTCAAAACACCTTGCTTTTTAAGATGCCCTTTTATATGAAAAAAGTCAATAACTTTTGGAGGTGCTTTGAACTCTAGCTTATCAAGAGCTTTGATGTACTTAAAGTGGAGTTCTTGATCCCCCTCTATGTAGAGAGAGCTTTGGCGAGAGAAGAAACTTGAAAATTGTTCTATATGCTCGGAGAGATCGAGCTGTTTTATAAGAGTGTTTATTCTCTCTTGTTTAGGGCTTATTGACATGTAGATGCGCTAATCATCTCCGAATAGTTTGGAGTGTTTTCTCTTCCGATGAAAGTATATGTACCGACACTTAAAGTATAAGTTGTATTGTTTACATCTTTACCATCACAGACAATTGTCTGTCCTTGCTTGTACTTTAAAACAGCATCAAGCATCTTTTGGTTCTCTTGTTTGTTGTACTCGTTGTACATAACAGCGACAGAAAGAATAGAGAGTACGATGATGACTATATAAATTTTTTGCATATGGTCAAACTCAGTGAAGTAGTGTAGGGCTAAAAAAAGTAGTCCTAATATTAGAAGACCAAAGATATATGTCATGAAGCAGTTCCTCGTATTTGGTAGGTAATGTCACCAGCTCCAAAGCCAATGATAAGCCCTTTGTCTAGTGTTTGTAAGTTCTGTGCATCTTTAACTACCGTTATGTGGTTGTTTGCACGTGTAATTGTGTCTGCCATTGTGAGGTTATAAGCTTTAAACTCTTTTACGAAGTCAATATCTCTATATACTTCACTCGCCGCCCAAACAGGAAGGATGATGAGCTCATCTACCCCATCAAAACACTTTGTAAAGTCTTCAAGGTTATCAATAGTACGAGAGTATTTATGTGGCTGCCATATAGCAGTTATTTTCTCAAACCCTTTAAGCCGTGCATACTCTTTTACTGACTCAAATGTCGCTTTTATCTCTGTTGGATGGTGCCCATAATCATCTATGATAACACTATCATTCTCAGACCCAACAATATCAAAGCGTTTTTTGATACCTTTAAAGTTTAAAAGATTAGTGCGAATATCTTCAATATCCATAGAATCACTCGCTGCTAAAATAGCTAAAGCAGCATCAAGAGCTATATGCTTTCCAAAGCCCCAAACGCTAAAAACACCTAAGTCACGAAACTCAAACTGTGTATGAGGCTCGTTGTTTATAAGAGTGTAGTTGATGTTTGTGATGTCAGTTGAAGGGTAGAGCCACTGTGCATCTACCGTGTCAACTAAGGTGCTTAAAAAGGGATCTTCTGCATTGAGTATTCTCGAGGGTGCTGCGTTTATAAAAGTTTTATAACACTCATAAAATCTATCGTAATTATAATCGTAGTATTCCATATGTTCAGGCTCTGCGTTTATAACTATGGCACAGTAAGCATTTGAGTTTATAAAACTTCCATCAGATTCATCTGCTTCAAACATCATTACATCAGTAGTGGCATCATAGCGAACATTACTTCCAAAAGCTTTAGACTCAGCACCGATGATAGCACTTCCATTCATGATGGCTGTAAGTATCGCAGTTGTAGTGCTTTTTCCATGTGCCCCAGCAACGGAGTAGACTTTTCTATCATCAAGGATTTTTACTAAGGCTTCACGTCGTGCAAGAACCTCTATGCCTTTTTCGTTAGCAGCGATAATTTCAGGATTTTGAGGACTTATAATAGCTGAATGCACTACTAAGTCTTGATCGTTTATAGCTTCGCTTGAGTGAGGGACTGTTATAGTCATACCCATTTTACACAGTTTTTCGGTGATAAGACTATCTTTTATATCTGAGCCACTTACAGTGTGCCCTTTAAAGTGCATGTACTGTGCGAGTCCTGAGATACCTATACCACCGATCCCGATAAAATGAATTTTCATATGCTATGCCCCTTTTTCGTCAACATTATCTAGCAAGTTTTGTGCCTCTTTTGTAAAGGCTGAAATGTAAAAAGTTCCCTTTGTTTGGGTCATGTCCATATCTCCTATCTTACTCATAAAATCGTCTAAACTCATTTTTTCTGCAGCTGCCAACCAGTGAAGTTTGAGTGCTTTTGAAAAGTTCTCATCATTTGTAAGACCACTGAGTACTTCAAAAAGTGCTGCTGCATCTTCTGGTTCACCTGCTGAGTAGTGCTCCATCGCATACTCATAAAGTGCACGAGCCGTTGCAAAGTCTTGAACTTCACTCATATCCATCTTTCTGTGAGACTCTAATGTATCGGTGAGCTTTTCTAGAGCAAGGTCAAGTATATTCGCATAAAAGCCTTGGATTGTCTCTTCATCGAAGAGTTCATGTGCCTCTGCTTCTAATACATACAGAGATGCTATGTCGCTCTCTTGTTGTGCTTTTAGTACTTTTGTTTTTAATTCTTCTGCTTTATCCATTTAAACACTCCTTTATTCTCTCTAGGGCACTTCTAGTTTTGTCTTGCGTTTCAACTAGTGCTATACGAATGTAGCCAATACCTGGGTTTTCACCTCTGCTATCTTCTCTTGCTAAAAATTCTCCTGGTAGGACTTTTACATTGTACTTCTCGTAAAGTCTTTTTGTAAACCCAAGAGCATCTTTTACTTCTATCCAGAGATAAAAAGTAGCAGAGGGTATCTCGGTACCGAGTATCTCTTTGGCAATAGTAAAGTTCTCTTTATATATTCGACGAGAAGCTATAACATGCTCTTCATCATTCCAAGCAGCGGCTGCTGCACTTTGAAGTGGAAGGGGAGAAGCACAACCTACATAAGTTCTGTACTTCATGTACTCTCTAAGTATCTCTGTATCCCCTGCGATAAATCCAGAACGCAGTCCTGGTGCTGATGAGCGTTTAGAAATAGAGTTAATAATAAGGACATTTTTAAAAGCACTGTTTCCTACATGAGTGGAAGCTTCAAGCAGTGAAGGCGAAGGTTTATCTGCATATATCTCACTATAGCACTCATCATTTAAAAGAACGAAGTCATGTTTAAGTGCTAGTTTTACCCACTCTCCAAGTTCATCTAGGCTCAAAGTCGCCGTAGTTGGATTGCTAGGAAAGTTTAAGATTACTAGGTCGCAATCTTTCAATTCCTCTTCATTTATCTCAGGTTTAAAGTTATTTTCTTTGCTTAGGTTGAGATGAATAACGCGAGAACGAGTAGCAATAGCGGCTCCCTCATAAATCTGATAAAATGGATTTGTATAAGCCATAACAGGGTTTTCTACATCAAAAAGTAAAAACTGAGGGAAGTTGAAAAGCACTTCACGAGTTCCAAAACAGGGAATAATCTGTGCATCACTTAGTTCTGTAGAGAAGCGGCGTTTGACAAAGGCTCGCATCGCTTCTCTAAGATTTACCTCTCCACCCGTTTTAGGGTATTTTTTTAAAAGGGGTGCATTATCTGCAAGGGATTTTTGTATAAATGCAGGTGTCTCAAACTGAGGCTCGCCTATGGTAAGGACAGATGGAGTCAAGTTTGGGTTTGGTATAATGTTTTTGAGTAAATTGTTTAGTTTTTCAAATGGATAGGGTTCAAAATTCATACGCAATTATAGCTAAAAAAGTTTCATATAGGATTAGAGGAGTATTTTTGAAAGTATTTATTAGTGTATTTATGATTATAGTTTTGGTACTGAGTTTAAGTTTTGAAGTAGACAAGTATGCACTAAGTCTACAAGATGAAGCCTTTAACCGTGCTCTTGTCTCTTTTGGTCTAGCAAAAGGTCTAAATGCCGTGATATCTTTACTCCAAGGTACAGAGCTTAGTTTTACACCTATAGGGGTGGGCTTGAACTTTAGTGTAGGTGAAGTTCTAGACCCATTTAATGACATGGTAGAGAGATTTTCATGGATAATGCTCGCTGCTACAGTTTCTATAGGGATTCAAAAGATTATACTTACTTTGAGTGCTACATTGTTCATGCAAGTAGCTTTAACTTTTAGTGTAGGTGCATCACTATTTCTTGTCTGGAGTAAAACGATTCAGTTGCATTCTTTTACATCTTTTATCTTTAAAAGCTTTTTGTTACTGCTTGTGCTACGTTTTAGTGCGATTGTTTTTATGCTTTTTGTATCTTTAATCCATACAAGTGTATTAGAAGTAGAGTATAATCAAGCAAATAAAATAGTCGAACAAACAAAAATACAACTTGATAATTTAAATCAGCAAAACCAAACTTTAGCAAGAGAACAAAAAGAAGATGGCTTTTTTAGTGGCTTGTCTTCTAAGTATGATGCTGTGTTTGAGAAGTTAAATATTGAAGAAAAACTGCACTCTTTAGAAACTTCAATAGATACTGCTTCAAATAACATCATCACTCTTATAACTATTTTTATCCTTGAGACTATATTGATGCCATTATTGTATTTTTGGCTATTATTAGCGAGTATAAAGTATATATTTCGCTTGAAACTTGATACTTATCTAAATAAAGTGTTGTATAATAGTCAAAATAAATTAAATAAAGGTTTGATATGAAAATAGTTTTAGCACTAGCAGTGACTCTGCTTTTAATAGGATGTAGTGAAGATACACCAACTCAGACACAAGCAGAAAAAGAGATTACTCAAAGTATAGATAAAATTGCAAAAGTTGTTAAAGAAGAGTCTGTAAAGATTTCAAAGAGTGTTGAAAAAGTGACACAAGAAAGTGTGCAAACGGTAAGCAAAAAAGCTGAAGAAGTGACTCAAAAGACTAAAGAAGTGACAAAAAAAGTTTTAACAGAGACTAAAGAAGTAGCACAAAAAACTGTAGTAGCAATAGACAAAGCATTAGAAGAGCCAAAAATCGTAGAAGAAAAAGTGAGTATAGACGGTAAGGCTTTGTTTGCTAAGTGTAGTTCATGCCATGGTGTTAATGCTGATAAAAAAGCACTGAATAAGTCTCAAAGTATTAAGGGTTGGAGTGTGACGAAACTAACTACTGCTATCAATGGTTACAAAGATGGAAGCTATGGTGGTAGTATGAAAGGTGTTATGAAACCTCAAATAAATAAACTCAGTGATGATGAAATCAAAGCACTCGCAGAGTATATTTCTAAACTATAGTAATTTAAAAAAGAGTAGCTATTATTAAATTAATATGGCTACAATTACAAAAATAGAACACTTTGTGTATAAAAAGAGAGAATATGAATATAATTGTAAATGGTCAAGATAAGACTTTCGATGAAAATATCACGATAGAAGAGTTACTAAAAGTTTTAGAGCTCGAAGGTAAAGTTATGGCAGCTGCTGTCAACATGGACATAGTAAAACAAAATAGCTGGGGTACACATCGTTTAAACGATGGTGATAAACTAGAACTGCTTGACTTTGTTGGAGGAGGATAAAACCTCTACAGCAACAACCCCTACAGCATACTCTCCATCATGAGTGATGGAAATACTTACATCCACAATCTTAAACTCATCAATAATTTTTTTACTTAGTGAAAGCTTTGGTGCACCCTTATCTGTCTTGTAAATTTGCATATCATGAAACGAACAGTTTTTGCCTATACCTGTACCAAGTGCTTTAGAAAAAGCCTCTTTTATAGCCCAAAATCCTGCTGCTGTTTTATGTGATTTTATGAGTGAGAGTTCCTCTGCAGAGAGAAACTTAAGAAGTCCCTTCTCACCAAAGCGTTCCATCAAACGCTCCATGCGAGAAGTTTTTATGAGGTCAATGCCTATCATTTACAAGTAGCTCCATTTATATAATGCATAATTGTAGCATCTTTAAAGATGTTTTTAAATATTTTTTACAATATAGTACTGCTATCACAACATCTAAAGGTATACTATAATCAATAAAATATAAGCAGGAGCAACATGAAAATCTATGAATCCTTTAAAGCACTAGCAAAAAACTATGCAACAGATAAAGAACT
>JALSMC010000220.1 GCA_026987995.1 Sulfurimonas sp.
TCATTCCATTGTGGGTTTACTTCTATAAGACACTTCATTGCTAAGTCGTAGTACTCTTGGAGTCCATCAACTTCAAGAATTTTTTTAAGGTTCTCCTCTAAAATTTCATGAGAGATTTTTCCTTCATTATAAAATTTTAAATAGTAAGAAGGTTCCATATAAACCTTACCACCATATATTTTTTTTGCTTTATTGACGCCATCTCTAAAAGAGAGGTGCTCAAAACCTTTTAAAGGATTGTGATGAATAAATGACCCAATAGGCCAGTAATGCGGAATATTGCTCTTAATTGCATCAAGTTTTTTTGTTATGCCCATGTGAGTATCTCCTTAATCCCATAAATACTTAATAGTACTAGTGAAACTATTATGGCAAAATGAGTAATTTTCTCTTTAAAGTTTAAATCTACATAGTGAATATTTGGGTTTATCTTACCAAATATTGACTTCTCTAGTACTCTCATAGATACGAGAAAGTTTCCAGCATAAAGTGTAATAACTATAACGAACCACAAGGCATTTGCCTCACTATTAAAAATATGTGTTATAAAAAATAGAGAGTTTGGTAGCGGTGGGTAAAGCCCTATAGTAATGAGATATACTGTAATGTGAATACCAACTAAAGGAGTTGCTAAAGTAATACCTCTAACATATAGATAGTTAGCACTTCCATAATGCTTTTCATAAAAAGAAGCAATTGCATAGATACCAAGAAGTGATACAAGAAGTGATAAACTATAAAAGGCACCATGTTCTTCAAAGAGAATGAAAAAAGGTGCATTTATAAAGATAAAGTAATACCCCAGTTTATAAAAATTTGTCGTTTGTGTTGCACGATATATAGCATATAAAGCAGTAAAAAATGAAATAACCACAAAAGAGGTCATATACTCTCTATCCGTATAAAAAGAGAGAATAACTGCACTTAGTAAAAGGAATCCACTTACTATAAAGATAGCTTTTGCACTAAATTTATCACTTTTTTCTAAAAGAATAAAATATGGTACACCACCGCAAAGAAGCAAAAATATAATATTTAAAAATACAATATTATCAGTAATCATAGTTTTCCTTTTTTAGAACTATTAAATATTTCAAAATAGTAACCTTCTTTAACAAGCAGTTTATAAAATGACCACTTGGATTTATTTGCTTTTTCTTTAGTAGCTGGTAGAGTGATGAAGTGCTGTTTGTATATAAATAGCCAACCAACAATCATTACCAGAGATAAAACAACGAGTGCACTCACTAAAGTAACATTGAGTGTTGCAGCTTTATAAAAGAGTAGAGAATCATGACCATAAAGGAAATGCTCTAGTGAAAGACCTATAAACTCATAAGTAAAGAGGACTAAAACAAAAGAAGTTACAATTCCAAAGATTGCTTTGATTGAATCAAATTTTGAAACCTTGAAAAAGGATAGAAAAAGTTGAGTTCCAGTAAGCCATGCAAAGGCTAAAATAACAATTGCAGCATTAAATTCAAAAAATTCTGGTGTAAGTAGTATTTTTATCCCAACAAATGCAACTACTGGTACAATGGTAAATAGTGCTATGAGTTTAAATGTTTTACTACTTTTAAATTTTGTGTTTTCTTCTAAAAATGTCTTATGTGAAAGACGTTCAGGAATATTTGGATCTTTTCTTGCGTACTTTATAATACTACCTGACTCTAAAAAGAGTGAAGCTTTGAAAATACCATGAACTATAAGGTGGTAGATAGCTAGACTAAAAGCACCTAAACCTATCTCCATAATCATATAACCCATTTGACCTACAGTGGAGTAACCTAGTGAGCGTTTGATGTCTGATACTACAAGCATAAGCATAGAGGCAAAGATTGCAGTAAAAAGACCAACAACAAAAGCGATGTTTAAAACCATAGGTGTAAGTATTAATAAATATGCCATTTTATTTAGTAAGATTCCTCCTACATTTACAACACCGGCATGCATAAGACCTGAAACTGGAGTAGGGGCCTCTGATGTATATGGTAGCCAGATATGAAAAGGCACTATAGCAGACTTCATCATAGCAGCTAATAGATAGAGCAAACCTACTGTAAGTACCATTGGGTCTGTAACTGGGCTTTGAGACATAACTAACCACTTTTCTTTGAGCACTAACAAATCAAAACTTCCAAAAGTTTGGTAAGTTAGTATTACTGCAAGTAGAAAAACAAAGTCTGCACCTTTATGAATATACATAGTCCATCTTGCATTCTTTACAGCAGTTTTAGAACCTACATTAAAAGATACTAGGAGATAGAGTCCAACACTCATCAATTGCCATGCTAAAGCAAGAACTATGAGGTTATTACTCATTACAAGCAAGTATATAGATGCAAATATAAAGTTTAAGAGGATAAAAAATCTTTTGTATCCTGCTTCATCCCACATGTACTTAGTCGCATACTTCCTGATTACTAAGCCAAGTATAGCTACATAAGGAACTAAAATTGCAGAGAGTTCATTATATACAAGTAGACCGTTAAAGCCTATTATTTGAGTATCGTTACTCATTACATAGTATGTACCATATAAACCAAGTATCGCAATCATACTTGAGAGTACAATACTTATCTTGGGTATTAATTCTTTTTTATTTATAAAAAATAGCAAGAATGCTATTAAAATAGGTATACCCGGTATGAGTAATGTTAATTTTTCCACTATAACTCCTGAAGTTACAAAATAAAGTATTAGACTTTTATCATTTATATTTTTAATCCAAGTTAAAAATATAAATAAAGACTGATAATAAAGCTAAAATTTAGCGATTATATCAAAAGTGTCACTGAGTAACAGATAATGATAGACTAGTGTAAAGATGTAAAGAATAACACTATTTGTAAAATAAAATATAAATTCGATATTAGTTGTTACACATTGTAGCATATGATATTTTAACTTAAAAACATCATTTATTTTATTTTGTTAAATATGTATAAAACTAATAAATATAATAGGTAAAATCTATACTAAATTAATAAAAAAATATTCTAATGAGTTAAATTAAAGAGAAATAAAAGGTTTTTTGAGTAAAGTGCTACCCGAGAAACATAAATTATAGTTCAAATACTATTGTTAACTCTTACTAACCTAAGGGTTGATGCCAATGTTTAAGTCATCATTAAGGAGTAAATAATGTATTATGTAGCAAAAGTTAACGCTGATATGTGTGCTGAGTATAAATGTAACACTTGTACTTTGTATTGTCCAGAGGCTAATACGCTGATGTTCAATAAAGATGGAAATACATCTTGGGTCGATGAAGATAGATGTAAGGGTTGTGCACTTTGTGTGTATGTATGTACTGATATGCTTGATCGTAACTGTATAACAATGGAAATGGCTGGTCACGAAGCATAGACTCAGTTAAGTTGCACACATTGTGTATATGTATAAAGTTATTAATAGCTTAGTTTAAGCTGTGATTAGAAAACTAAACTACAAAAGAAACAGACATATAGTTAATATTTAATTATAATGTAGAAAATTTTTAGGAGAACTTATGGCAAATCAAGGCCCCGCGTATTATTCACCGTATCCTACGGCATTATATGAAGGTGTAAGCACACCAGTAGAAGGTAAAGCAATTTTACTAGATAAAGAAGTAGATGAAGAAACTGCAATGAGAGAAATTGCAAAGCAAATGTTAACTAAAGAAAATGCAACAATTTTCCCTGGACCACAGGTACTATATAGCTATAGTGACGAAGCAAGAAAAAAAGCAGCTCTTATCAAAGAGATGGCAGAAGTTCTTAATGCTAAAATGATTCCAATGTATGATTACAGACCAAAGTATCCTAAAATTGATGCTGAAATTGAAATCAATCCAAATCACCCGAACTTAACAATTTGGCATAACGATATTAAAGCAGCGATTTTCATCGGTGTTCACTGTCACTATGCTAATGTGGCATTAAAAATGGTTAGATGTGAAACAGATTGTTATACAATTGCAATGTGTGCTCTTTCGGGACACGAAGATGCAATGGCAACAATTAGGGATCAACATGCTTCAGATCTTGAGCAATTTATTAAAATAGCTCGTGAAGTAAAAGCAGAACTAAAATTATAAAAAAAGGAGAACTAAATGGCATCAATTAAAGATATGACAGATACACATAACTGGTCTGGACAGAAATTAGTTACAGCAGATCACATGCTTTTCGAAGCACCACGTGAAAAGCACTTCATGACAGGTTCTGAAGTTTTAAAAGAAGCGGTTAAAAGATGTACAGTAGATGCATCAGTATCTTACCCAATTACACCACAGTCAGAAGCGGCTCACCTTATTGGTGAACTATGGGCTGAAGGTTATGTTGGTATGTACTTTAGAGGTGAAAATGAGTTCGGTGTTATGGCAGAGGTTGCAGGTTGTGCAATGGCTGGTGCTAGAACTATTACTACGACTTCAGGTCCTGGTACACTTAGAGCAATGGAAAACTTTCCACAGTGGTCTGGTACAAGAATCCCTTGTCAACTGATTTTAATGGCTCGTGGTATTAACTCACCACTTACTATTCAACCAGATAACTTAGAAGTTACATTTATGTTAGAAACTGGTTGTATGATTTGGTATGCTGAAAATGTTCAAGAGTTATTTGACATGAGTATTGCTGCATTTATCGTTGCAGAAAAGCCTGATGTACATGTGCCTATTG
The DNA here is from genome assembly GCA_026987995.1 of Sulfurimonas sp. Taxonomy (GTDB): domain Bacteria; phylum Campylobacterota; class Campylobacteria; order Campylobacterales; family Sulfurimonadaceae; genus Sulfurimonas. The sequence continues at coordinate 4,668 of JALSMC010000220.1, forward strand.
TTACTGTTGTTGATGGTTTCTTTGTTTCTCATACACGTGAATCTGTAATGTTACCAGCTGATGATATTGCTCTTTTCCCTTATGAGCCTTATAAAGCTCCATTACCTCCGATTGATTCTGAAACTCCTCCTGGACGTTTTTTAAGAGATCCATTTGTAATGAAATCTAACTATATTTCTTATGCAACTCATGCTTCATGGCAGTGGGAAGTTAGATCTGCAGTTGAGCGTTCACGTCGATATGCTAAGCATTTCCTTAAAGGTCTTGTTCATGTTACTGGAAGTGAAGATGCAGAAATCGCATTTGTTACTTGTGGTACTGCTTCTCATCAAGCAAAAGAAGCTGAAAGAGAATTAATGAAACACGGAATTAAATCTAAAGTTATCAAGCTTAGAACTATTAGACCATTTCCAAAAGAAGAACTTCTTAAAGAACTTGAAGGTGTTAAACACATTTTCGTACCTGAATTCAATGTTGTTGGTTGGTTAGAAAAAGAAGTGAAAACTGCTCTTCATAACAACCACACTGCAAATATTGTTGGCGGACCTAGAGTTGCTGGTGGTATGAGTTTACCTGCTGAAGCAATTCTTAAAGAAGTATTTGAACACATTAACGTAGAAGGAAAATAAGATGGCAATTGATATATACAAAATCAACCCTGAATTCCGTGACATTATGCCTAAAGAGATCATTGATCTTGAGGAAAATGCTACATGGGCTCAAAACCAAAAGAAACCACGTGGTATTAAAGAGATGCCAGATACTAAAGAGATTCTAGAAGAACACTCTTTATGTGCTGGTTGTCCAGAAGCTGCTGCTCTTAGATATGTACTTGCTGCATTACCTAAGCCAGAAGAGACTATCATTGTTAACTCAACTGGTTGTACTTCTTTGATGTTCCCACACATCGCTCTTCATACTGTTCACTCACTTTTTGGTAACCAAAATGCTGTTGCAACTGGTATCAAAAGAGTTCTTGACTGGAGATTTCCAGATATTGAGAAAGATGTTGTTGTTTTAGCTGGAGACGGTGCTACTGTTGATATCGGTCTTGACTATACACTTCAGTCTTTCTTTAGACAAGAAAATATCACTACTATCTGTTTTGATAATGAAGTTTATGCAAATACTGGTGGACAAGAATCAGGTGCAACTCCAAAAGGTCAAGTTTTTAAAATGGCACCTACTGGTAAGAAGTTCGAAAAAGTTAAAATGTGGGAATTAGCTACTACTGCTGGTTGTCACTATACTATGAACATGACTGCTTCTGCTCCTAAAGCAGTTGCTAAAGCTGTTCGTGAAGCTATTTTAGTTGCAAGAGAAATCGGACCAACATTCCTTAACATTTACACTCCTTGTATCCTTGAGATTGGACTAAGTGCAAATGAAGGTCTTGGCGAAATGAAAGATCAAGATAAAGATAGATTTGCATCTTACAAGTTTGTTTCTCCTGAAGCAGAAGAGTTCTTGAAAAAATGTAAAGAAGAAGGAAAGTTATAATGGCTAAAGATTCAATCAAAGTAAGACTTCCGGGTCTTGGTGGACAAGGTGCAGTTACTGCTGCACACATTGCTGCAACTGCGGCTGATACTGATGGTTACTTCGCTGTTTCTAATCCATTTTTTGGTGCAGAAAAGCGTATGGCTCCTTCAGAGTCTTATGCAAGAATAGGTACTGTGCCTATTTACGATAGAGGGGAAGTAATTTATCCTGATATCGTTATGATTTTCCACCCACAAGTTATTACTATGGGTAAATCATACACTATGCCTTTTTATGCTGGTATCAAAGAGAATGGTCTTGTTATTATTAACTCTGACATCGATCTTTTAACTGATGTGGATAAGAAAATACTTGCTGACTTAAATGTTAAAGTTCTTACGCATGACTTTACTAAGTTTGCAATAGATCAAGCTGGTACTGAACTTGCTACTAACATGGCAATGCTTGGTGCTTTATTTGGTGCACTTGGTACAGTTTCTAAGCCTGCTATTGAAGAGGGAATCAAAGATAGATTCCTTAAGAAATATACGGCTTCTGGTGGTACTGCTACACTCGATTCAGTTATTGAAAAGAAATTTAAGAAGAAGCAAGAGCTTATTGAGAAGAACCTCTTAACTGCATCTGCTGCTTATGATTTAACTGCTGCTTGGGCTAAAGAAGTTGGACTAGAGCCAATTCTTGAACCATCAAAGCACAACAACGGTAACGTTAAAAAGTAATTTTATGACCGTGCCTTTTGGTGCGGTTATTCATACCTCCCTCTAAAATACTCCAAAACTTTTTTTATAAACCCTTTTTCAAGTATAATTCTCAAAGAGATTATTAAACAAGTTTAATTAAAAAATATATAAGGTACTACCCATGATACAGTCATTTATTATTACAGGATTTTTAGGCGTTGGTAAAACAACTATGCTCACTAACACAGTTAAAGAACACTTTGGAGATAAAAAAGTAGCTATAGTAGTCAATGAATTTGGTGATATCGGAATTGATGGAGATATACTTAGTAATGTATATAGTGAAGTTCTTGAAATATCTGAAGGCTGTATCTGTTGTCAACTTTCCCAAGAGTTTGAGAGTGGTGTTATGGAAATAATTGGAAAGTATGATCCTGAAATTATTTTCGTAGAAACTTCTGGTGCATCTGAGCCTTTTCCTATTTTTATGTCTATGCAAAACCTTGGTGTTACAGTTGAAGGCATCATCTGTGTGGTTGATTCTAAAAACTTAGACTCTTATAAAGAAAACTCAACAGCGAAGTACCAAATAGGTGGCTCCAATATAATTGTTTTAAATAAAACTGACTTAGTTACGGACTCTGAACTTGAAGCGGTTAGAGCAGAAGTTATAGAGATGAAAGAATCACATAACATCAAAAACAACCTTACAGGTGAGACAGTTTTTAACAATTATGTTATCACTGAAGCTCAAGAGGGTCTTGTTAAAAAAGAGGTTTTTGAAGGTGTCTATAAAATTGATGAGATTATCGGTTTAGCCAAAGACTATCAACACCCTGAACATACTCAAGGTGATTCTATCACTCAACAAGTTGCTTATCTTAAAGAAGATATTAAATTTGAAGATGTTGATGCTATTTTAAATAATATTCCAAAGAGTATTTATAGAGTGAAGGGTGTTGTTAAGGTTACAGATGTTGCTAACCCAATCGTTATAAACTACTCTTTTGGTAATGTCTCTTTTGAAGAACTTGATGAATATGCTCAGCCTTCAATTATGATATTTATTGGTGAGTCTATACTTGATGATGTAAACAGACTTTGTGACACTTACTCTTACATCAACATACCAAAGTTTAAGTTGACTTCATTTTAATCATTTTTTTTATATAATAAAAAAAATAATAAGAAAAAGAGAATTTATGACACCTATACAAAGAGTATTAGAAGCAATCGATGAGATAAAAAAGGGTAATATGGTCATCATGATAGATGATGAGGATAGAGAAAATGAGGGTGACTTAGTTTATGCCGCCGCGTTTAGTACTCCTAAGCATGTTAACTTTATGGCTACACATGCCCGTGGTCTTATCTGTGTTGCGCTAAGCAAGGTAATTGCTACAAGATTAGATTTAAATCCTATGGTAAGTTCAAATACATCTTCGTATGAGACTGCGTTTACTGTTTCTGTTGATGCAAAAGATGCCCTTACTGGTATCTCTGCTGCTGAGAGAGATGATACTATCAAAATACTTGCAAATCCTATAGCAAAACCTACTGAACTTGTAAAACCAGGTCATATTTTTCCTTTAATTGCTAAAGATGGTGGTACCCTTGTTCGAACTGGACATACTGAGGGTTCTGTAGATATTTGTCGTTTAGCAGGACTGAGCGAAGCGGGTGTGATTTGTGAAATCATCAAAGAAGATGGAGAGATGGCCCGTCGTGATGATTTAGATGTTTTCGGAGAGACACATGGACTTAAAACTGTTTTTATCTCTGACATAGTTGAGTATAGACTTGCTAATGAGTCTTTGATAAATGAAACATCAGTCCAAGAGATGGAGTTCTTTGGTGTAAAAGTTAAAAAACATATATTTGCTGACCATGATGGAATAGAACATACTGCCATAGAATTTTACTCTGCTGGAAGTATTGCAAATGTACGTGTGCATAATGTTGTTCCCGATATTGACTTACTTTTAAATCAAGATAAATATAATAATCTTGTAAAATCGATAGAGTATTTAAAAATAAATAGTGGTATTTTAGTTTTTATCAACAAAACAAATCATCAAGATAATTCTGCTCCTAAAGAGTTTGGTATAGGTGCACAAATTATTAAATCTTTTGGAATTGAAAAAATGAACCTTATAACATCACTTAAATCTACTGAGTTCGTTGGTCTGAGTGGTTTTGGTTTAGAGGTAAATGAAACTATAAATATCTAAATTATGAAACTATTTTATCTCCTTCTGATACTCTCCTCTTTAAATGCTGGAGAAGTCTTGCAAACTAGAACAAAGGTGCTTATGGGTACCTTTGCTACTATAAGCCTAAGTGAATCAAATAAAGGGCTCTTTAAGGGTGCTTTTTCTGTTTTAGCTAGGGTTGACAACTCTCTCTCCTCATATAAAACAAACTCACCAATATATAAACTCAACAAGCATAAAAAAGCAGATATAAATTTGTACACTTATGAAGCACTTCTTTTGAGTCAAAAGTACTATAAAGAGAGTAGAGGCTACTTTAATATAGCTATTGGTAGCGTTACTAAAGAACTCTACCATTTTGGTGAAGATGAACGTATTCCAGAAATATGGGAATTAAACGCAAGTGACACCTCTTTTAGTACACTTATATTTAATACAAAAAGTGCAAAAATAGGGTATGGAGTAAAAATTGACTTAGGTGGATTTGGTAAAGGTTTTGGTGTAGACAGAGGAGTAGAGTACTTGCATATGAATGGTGTACAAAAGGCAAGAGTATCTCTTAGTGGTGATATTCGTTGTCTTGGGATATGTGAAATAAATATAAATAATCCTTTCTCATCAACACCACTACTTCGCTTTTCAACTAAATATCAAGAGATGGGAATTTCAACAAGCGGAAACTATAATCGTTTTGTAGGGACTTCTGCTAATAACCATCTTATAAATCCAAAGACAAAAGAGTCACAAAAAAACTTTATATCTCTGACACTTATATCGACACTTCCAAACTCTGACATAGATGCTTATGCAACGGCAGCTAGTGTTATGCCAAAAGAGTTGGCATATAAGTTTTTAAACTCTTTAGATTTAGCATATGTCGTGCTAGAGAGTGATGCAAGTTTAGTGCTAAGTGAAAATATTGACCAATATGTTAAGTGCCTGACAAGAACAAATGTTATATTCAACAAGCTTTAAAAGGTTTAGCTTCAAGGCGAACTTTTGTTAGCAATGCGAGCATTGTTGATGGAAGTTCAACGAAGAAGATGAGCCTTTTAAAGCTTGCCCTTCTGGTGAAGAGGGAAATTACAATCTGTAATGCGAAAAACCCTTAAAGCTACTAGTAGCTCCTGCGGGATTTTCGCCTCACAGCTTATAGTTTCTCTCTTCATTGAATTATGACATTTGTTCTTGTCAGGCACTTAATGTTTATAAATAGAGGCGAGTAAAAGCCAAAGAGTGTAGAGCAGAAGTAGTTCTAATAATATAAATGAGATAAGCTTTACATAGGCAAAAAAATCTAAGCCTATTATGATAAAGTAAGGACTAGAGAGTTCTAAAAAACCTACAATAAAGATAGCATAAGATAGCTTTATAAACTGTTTTGATTTTTTATATTTTGTAAAGAGTATAAAATGTAAGAGAACCATAAAAAAAAGTCCAAAGGCAAAAATATGTGGCAGTATTATTTTTAGTATTGTTAACCATGACTTCTCTACTAAAAATTTCTCTTCGTTACCAAGGTAGTATTGTAAAACAGCAGTAACAGAGAGTCCTATTTTATCTTCAAAGAGTAATAATGAACTCCCTAAAAGAAGGAGACTAAATAGTAAAAAGTATAGGACTGCGTATCTATATGCTTGTTGCAAAATTTAAGTTCCATAAAGAGTGTAGTGCCATGATAAATGCTATTATATGCCAGATAAAGAATGAAAAAATATACACACCAACTAGATTTGGAATATAGAAATAACTTATAAAAAGAGTAGTAAGTGAGAGTAGGGCACTTATCATTAATATATTTATAACAATAATAGAGTAGCGTTTAATCGAGCAGAGTCGTGCATAAACTGTACTAAGTGTTAAGAGAATCATCATTATAAAAAAGATTTGTCCATGAAGATACTCTAAGAATACTGACTTATCCATAGGGTCTATAAACTCATCTATATTTCCAAAAAGAGTCATCTTTATATCTTCACTTACAAGTCCTAGTGTCGCGTTTACAACAAAAAAATCAGCTATAAAGTAAAGTAGCATAAAAACTAAGAGACCATTAAGTAGAGGCTTCATAGCCATATCTTCTTTGAGATTTTTAATGAGAGTAAAGCGCAAGACTATTTTCCTTTAAGTAGTTCATTATACAGAGCAAATGCGATACGTGAAGCATCTGTGATACTACGAACACTCATAGTTGCCCCTGAGATACTAGGTATCTCTTTTTTAAGGTGGAGTAACTTATCTGTTGGCGTGTTATGAAACTGTGAACTCCACTTTTTTGATGGGAGATATTCATGTGTTTCATTAAAGGCAATAATTTCTATATCTTTTAGGATGTTATTTGAAATCACATAGAGTACAACAGCATTTTGT
>JALSMC010000221.1 GCA_026987995.1 Sulfurimonas sp.
AAAGTATGAAGTTGAACTTAGTTGATTTTTATTTAGTGAATTATAAGAAAAACTAGAAAAGTAAGCACTCGTTTTTTTAATTAAGTCAAAATTTCCAAACAAAAACACAAGGACTCTATCTAGCTGGGGATATTGCTATAAAAAAAGGTGGTTCTATTGCCTTTGCTCTGAGCCATGCCTATCATATAGTTTCACATATTTTAAGTAAAGGCTAAAAAACTATCTTTTAGTTTGGGAAATTTACCATAAATTCTTTGAAATCTTTTGGTGAGAGCGGTTTAGAATAGTAGTATCCTTGAATAATAAAACACTTACGTTTAAGAAGAAAATCTTTTTGTTCTTCATTTTCTATCCCCTCAGCAATTAACTTAAGCTCTAGTGCATTTGCAAGAGCTATGATAGTCTCTACAATGGCAACATCATCTTTATCATAAGGAAGATTGTCAACAAAACTCTTATCAATTTTTAGTTTTGTAAGTGGAAGTTTTTTAAGTATTGCGAGTGAAGAATAGCCCGTTCCAAAATCATCGATAGAGATAGAAATACCAAGCTCTTTAAGTTCATGCAGTAGTTTGATAGAGCTTTCCTGATCTTTCATGATTTGGCTCTCTAGCATCTCTAACTCTAAGTTCTTTGCATTAAAGTTTGTAGCAATAAGAGTATTTTTTAACTCTTGCATAAAATTAGCAGATTCGAGGTTGACAGCTGAAAGGTTGAGTGAGAGTTTGAGTTTAGATGAGTAAGTTTTATCCCAAGACATAATCACTTCCATACTTTTTCGCATCATTATTTTATCTATCTCTACAATAAGTCCTGATTCTTCAGCATAAGGAATAAACCTATCAGGATAGATAATACCAAGTTTTGGATGCACCCATCGTACTAGTCCTTCCATCCCTACAATAGTATTGTTTTGGGTATCTATTTGTGGTTGAAAATAAGGTTCAAGCTCATCATTTGTTATGGCATGCTTTAAATCATCAGCAAGTTTTATTTTATCTAAGAGGTTTGTTGTCATCTCTAGTGTATAGAACTGATAATTATTACCACCAAGACTTTTTGCTTTATACATAGCGGTATTGGCATTTCGAAGAAGTAAATTAGCTGTCGTAGATTTATCTATAGGTGTATTTATACCTATGCTAATAGTGATGCTAATTGTTTTACTTTTTATTTTTTGTGGGGCTTGTACATCTTTGAGAATTTTATGTACTAAAGTATCAATGTTTGATGTTTTATCTACAAGAAGTACGATAGCAAATTCATCTGCTGTAAGTTTTGCAATTAGTGTCTCTTCTCCTAGTGATTCTTTGAGGTGAAGCGCAGTGTTTTGTATGACTAAATCACCTGTTTTATGTCCGTATGCATCATTAACTTCTTTAAGAGAGTCAATACCTAGGTGCAGAACATATATAGTTTCACTATGATTTTTTTTGAGTAAGATTTTATTTAGTTTTTGTTTAAACAGTTTACGATTTGGAAGAGATGTAAGGGGGTCATGCAATGAAATGTACTCTAAAACATTATTTTTTATCTTAATGCTCTCTTCTAGTGCTCTGTTCTTTTTTTCTATCTC
>JALSMC010000222.1 GCA_026987995.1 Sulfurimonas sp.
AAATGACCCTTGAAGTTTTAAGAGAAGTTCTTTTTGTTCATCATTTAATTTTTCAGGATACTGAATGTTGATTATAGCGATGAGATTTCCTTTACCATGACCGTGAACATCAGCTATACCTTCACCTCTAAATGTAAAACGCTGCTTATCACGTGTTCCTAGTTCAAGTTGTAAGTCAAGCTCACCTGTGAGTGATGGAATAGTAATACTTTCACCTGTTATAGCCTGTGTAAAGAAGACAGGTATCTCGATATAGACATCATTGTCATCACGGATAAAGTGCTTATCTTGCTCTACTTCAAAAGTAACATATAAGTCACCACGGTTACCTTTTTTCCCTATATTTCCTTGTCCTGAAACTCTGAGTCTGTTGCCTGTGTCTATTCCTGCAGGAATGTTTACCTTTACACTCTCAGTTGTTTCGTCAAAGCCTTTACCTTTACAGCTTTTACATGAGTCTGTAGCGGCACTTCCTGTTCCTTGACATGCTGGACAAGTTTGAGAAAAAGTCATAAAACCTTGTTTCATATAAACTTGACCTTGACCATCACACTGTCTACATGTAGATAACTTAGCATTTTTTGCACCAGTACCTTTACACTTACTACAAGCTTCTTTATATGTGTACTTTACCTCTTTCTCACAGCCAAAGACTGCTTCTTCAAAACTAATGCGCATATCAACATTCATATCAAGAGGGTATTTGTCCATGTCAGCAGGATTTTGACGACGACGGCCACCGCCTCCACCCATACCATTAAACATATCTTCAAACATAGAACCTAAGTCATCAAAACCACCAGATGAACGGCGACCGCCTCCACCCATACCTTGAAGTCCCTCTTTACCGTAACGGTCATAGATACTTTTTTGTTTTTCATCACTTAAGCACTGGTATGCTTCGTTGCAGAGTTTGAACTTATGCTCAGCAGCCTCGTCACCTGGATTTTTATCTGGGTGGTATTTTTTAGCCATTGTTCTATATGCTTTTTTTATCGTAGTCTTATCTGCAGTCTGTGTTACTTCTAATATTTCGTAATAACTTAAATCTTCCATTTTTGTCCTATCATTAATAATAATATTTTTCGCAATTATACCCATAAATATTTAATAGACTTCTTACACAAGCTAAGCATACTTCAGAGGGAAGAAAAAAAGATGAAATTGTGTAAAACCTTTTTTTCAGTGTAGCCATAGCTACGGTGACTAAAAGTTTTATGCAAGTTCGCTTTTTTTATCCCTCCCTTTGGGCACTTTATAGAGAGCTTTACTCTTCGTTAGATAACCTTCACTGTAGCTATGGCTACACTGAAGAACATCTGCCTCGATTAAAACTCTCTATAAAGTGCTGAAGCATGCTTAGTTTGTGCAAGAAGTCTAATATTATAAATGCTATAATACCGACATGAAAGCAAGCACCTATTTTTTAATAATTATACTCCTATTATTTGGCTGTTCACCTAAGCCAAAAGTTCTTTTTGAGGCACTTCCACATACTTATCTTCTTGAGAGTGATTTTAACTCTTTGCCTAATTTTACTCAAGAAAGTTATGTTGAAGTACTTAAGAATTTTCAAAATAATTGTCGTAGTTCTAAAGCGAAAAAATTATATGGAGAACTTTGTACAGAAGTAGATACTATAAGTGAGGCAGAACTGTTTTTAAAAAACTCTTTTACTCCTTATATCATTACAACAAAAGAGGACGAGTCAAAAGGACTTTTGACAGGCTACTACGAACCTGAATTAAAAGCTTCTTTAACACAAGGTCTTCAATACAAGTACCCTTTGTATGAAACACCAAAAGATTTGATAGTTGTTGACTTAAGCTCAATATATCCATCTTTAAAAAACTATAGACTCAGAGGTAAAGTAGTAGATAATAGACTAGTACCTTATGATACGAGAGAAGAGAGTAAAAAGAAAACTGTAAATGCAGAGGTGATTTGCTATTGTGATTCTCAAGTAGACAAGTTCTTTTTAGAGATACAGGGTTCAGGAAGAGTGATCTTAGATGACAACAGTACTATCTTTGTAGGATATGATAACCAAAATGGACACAAATACAGAGCAATAGGAAAATACTTAGTGAAAATAGGGGCACTCGCTTTAGAAGATGTATCTCTACAAAGTATCAGGCATTGGCTAGATAGTAATCCTTCAAGAGTGGAAGAGGTTTTAAATTATAATAAGTCACTTATCTATTTTAAAGAGAGGACACAAGGTGCTACTGGTGCTTTGGGCTTAGAACTTACACCTTTTCGTTCAGTAGCGGTAGATAGAAAATATATACCACTAGGGAGTATGCTATACTTGCACTCAAATATAGCCAATAAAGAACTAAATAAAATAGTTTTTGCCCAAGATACTGGTGGAGCCATAAAAGGTAGTGTTCGTGCTGACCTTTTTCTTGGAACTGGAAAAAAAGCTCTTGAAGTGGCAGGAAAACTAAAGTCAGATTTAAAACTATGGATATTACTTCCAAAAGATACAAAAGAGATAACTAAATGAATAATGCACTAGAAAAATTTAACCGTTTAGTTGATTCCCTCCAAGAACTCCCAACAATTGGTAAAAAATCTGCAACAAGACTCGCTTATCATATGATAATGAATGATACTTTTGTAGGTATGCGAATTTCTCATGCCATTGAAGATGCTTTGGGAAGTTTAAAGAAATGTACTGATTGTGGTGGCATGAGTGAAGATGAACTCTGTTACATATGTACAGATGATGGACGAGATACGACACTATTGTGTATAGTAGAAAATGCTAAAGATATTTTACTTTTAGAAGAAAATGGACTCTTTGATGGCAAGTACTTTGTTTTAGACTCTTTAGATGAGTTTAGTGTCTCAAAACTTGAAGCATTAGTAGATGAGGGTGTCAATGAGATACTGTTTGCTCTAACACCTTCCATAGCTAATGATGCAGTGATTCTTTACATAGAAGATAAATTGAGTGCTTATAATGTAAACTTCTCTAAAATTGCTCAAGGTGTACCTACTGGAGTGAGTTTAGAAAACATCGACCTTCTTTCTCTTACACGAGCATTAGAAGATAGAGTAAAGGTGTAGAATGAAGTATATATATTTTCTTTTATTTATTCCACTGTTATTACTGAGTGAACAAAGTGTAGATATTGATGATGTGAAAAATCTTAAAACTAAATCAAGTATGCAAAAATGGTTAGACCACGACTTTGGTTTAAAGCCATATAAGACAAATTATCTTCTTCCTTATGGTTATGCTGACACACCCTATACTTCAAATATACCAACTTTAGACTATGAGAACATAGAAGCTGAGCTACAAGTGAGTCTTATGATTCAAGTGGGACATAACTTTTTTGGACTCAAAGAGAAGTATTATGTTTCATATACACATCAAGCATTCTGGCAAATTTATATCGAATCTGCACCATTTAGGGAAACTACATATAACCCAGAAGGATTTGTTGTTTTCCCTATAGATGATACAGAGTCTATATTTGGGCTACGTTCATTGAAGCTTACACTCGCACATAAATCAAATGGACAGCCAAATACAGAAGATGTTGTTTTCTCAAACGGACAAGCATTGGGTAATATCTCAAGAAGTATAAACTACTTAAAGTCAACTCTCAGGCTGCAGCATGATACATTAATGACAGACCTCTCGGTTTGGGTACCTATATCGGATTTGAGTGATAACCCTGATATTATGGACTATATGGGGTATACAAGTTTGAAGTTTACATACTTTATAAATGATAATATGTTTAGTGTAAAAACTCGAGGGAATATTGCTACACAAAAAGGTGCAGTAGAACTTACATATTCGCATCCACTTGTACATAATAATCTATATATTAAGTTCTTTAGTGGATACATGGAGTCTTTAATAGATTATAATCGTAAACTTACAAAGTTATCTATAGGATTTAGTTTCTCAAGATAGTTGTTAAAGAAGGAAACTTTTTTTCATGTGATATTTTATATCTTTTTTATCAAGTTGTGCTTTTACAAAAAGTTCATTTGCAAGTACACCTTGCCCTAAAAGCATATCTGCACCATCTTTATAAGTGATGTTTTTCTCTTTTGCTTGTTGTAAAAAAGGTGTGAGCTTGCCATATATAGCATCAGCAACATATTTGCTACTCGCTAAGATATCTAAAATCATATTTTTTGGAGTAGGAAGTTCTTCATCTTTAAGTCCAGCACTTGTAGTGTTGACTACTAAGTCGTAGTCTGTAAGTTCAAATGTGTCCCAAGTATATGTTTGGCAACCCAAGTCATTAAAAAATGAAAGGCGACCTTCACTTCTGTTGATGACACTCACTTCTATGCTTTCTTGCATAAATCTCGCAGCAAGTGCTTTAGCCGTGCCACCAGCACCAAGAATAAGAATTTTTTTGATGTTGTCAAACTCTTCGATGGCATACATAAAACCATCTGCATCAGTGTTGTAACCTATAAGTCTTCCATTTTCATTTATAAGTGTGTTAACAACTCCAACAGTTTTTGCAAAACCACGAACTTCATCACAAGCATTAAACGCAGCCTCTTTATGGGGAACTGTAACATTCGCTCCAGATAAACCAAGAGCAAAAAATGTCTCTTTGAGTTTAGTCCCATCTTCAAGATGTGTTCTTGTATAACAAGCAGGGTAATTTAGATTTTTAAAAACACTATTGTGCATAAGAGGAGAGCGAGAGTGTGAAACAGGGTTACCAAAGATAGAAAAAAGTTTCATTAATCTCTATCTAAATCATGAAGGGAGTGAATGAGAGCACCTAGTTTATTCTCAACTTCTTCATACTCTGTCTCTTTTACACTATCTGCGACTATTCCAGCACCAGCTTGAAGAACAACTTTGTCCTCTTTAACCATAGCCGTTCTTATAGTAATAGCAGAGTCCATATTCCCATCAAAACCGAAGTAACCTATACTTCCACTATAAAAGCCGCGTTTAAGACCTTCATACTCCGCTATAAGTTCCATAGCACGGATTTTTGGAGCACCTGTCATAGTTCCTGCTGTAAATGTTGCCATAAAAAGGTCAAACATATCTTTGTCATCTGCAAGCTCTGCTGTTACATCTGAGACTATATGCATTACATGAGAAAAACGCTCTATATGCATCATGTCTTCTACTTTTACTGTACCTGTTTTTGCTACACGACTTACATCATTTCGACCGAGGTCTATAAGCATTAGGTGTTCAGATAACTCTTTAGGGTCTGCAAGTAGTTCTTTTTCAAGTTCTAAATCTTCTTGTTTTGTGACACCGCGTTTACGAGTTCCAGCAATTGGGCGAAGCAGTAGTTCATTCTCTTCTAAACGCACCATTACTTCAGGTGAAGAACCTACGATACTAAACTCTTCATACTCCATTAAAAACATATAGGGAGAAGGGTTTTTTGCTCGTAAAATTCTATAAAAACTAAAAGGGTCTACTTTTATGTTTCTTGTAAAACGATTTGTCATAAGTATTTGAAAAACATCGCCACTTTTTATCATCTCTTTAGACTTGTCTATCATATCAAAAAACTTGCTCTTTGAATGAGCGAAAGATCCTTTGTCACCTCCAATATTATATACGCGATGTTTATAAGTGTATGTTCCTTTGAGGTTATCATGTATATCTATGAACTTCTCTTCATACTCTTTAAGTGTTGAGACTAAAGTGATTTGATGATTTTTATGAGAGTAAACTAAAATCATTTTAGGTAGTATTAGGTCTAAATCAGGTGTATGCAACTCATCTTTTAAGTTGTCCATGCTTGAGCCGAGTTTAGGCTCAAAAACTTTTACCATATCGTAGCTTATGTAACCGATAAAACCATCGACATAACCGACCTTAAGTCTTTTTGTAGCCTCTTTATAGATACTAGTGTCTATAGTTTTATAGTACTCTTTTAAAAAAGTAAAAGGGTTTTCTTCTTTTGTATGTTGTGTGCCATGTGTATCAGTGTGGATTGTTTTATCGTTGATGTATTGAAGACGCTCACGAGCACCTATACAGATAAAAGAGTAGTTGCCTTCACTGCCACCAGCAGACTCAAAAAGGTAAGTAATCTCACCTTTAAACATATCTTTGAGTTTAGAGTAAACAGCAATAGGAGCTAATTGGTCAAGTGTAAATTGTTTAGAATATATCAATGTATCTCTTACTTTATGTATTAAAGTTTAACTAAAAATGAACCAGGTTCTACTTTTGAACGAAGAGTACGTCTAGCATTTTTAGCCTCATGTGCATTTTTAAATGGACCGACAAGTACTTTGTTAAGGTTTGCAACTTTATGAAACTTATAACTATAACCAAGTTTTGTAATTGAGTCTAAAAATTTTTTATTTGGTTTGTACTTTGAGAATGATCCAACTTGAATATAGTAAGAAACAGTAGATGCTTTACTTATAGGTGTTACAGTTTTTGCTACTACTGGTTTCTTAGCAACAGGTTTTTTCTCTATAACAGGTGTTTGTACTTCAATAACTTCTACCGATGTTTCAGCTAAACTCTCTTCTTTGAGTTTTTGAGCAATGAGTGCAAGATCTTCATCTGAACTTGTCTCCTCTTCTACAACTACTTCTTCAAAAAGAGGTTCTTCTTGAGTTTGCAGTACTTGACCTTGTGGTTCTTCTGGAAGAACTGCTTGAGGAAGGTTATCTGTTCCATTAGAACTGAGAGAATTCATTAGCATTACAACAATGATAAGTATAACACCTAGTGTTGCAACTGCTAATACTACTTTTTTATTAGAATTATTATTTGTATCTTTATTTAAAATTATATCGTTGAGTTCATTTTTATCATTCATATTTCTTTCCTCTTTTTATTATTATACCATAACTACAAAAGTATATGGCTGATGGTCCTTCGCAAGATGATGTTCACATATCATCTTTTGATTCGAAAGCGAGAAACGACAAGAAATTGTTGTTTCTTTTTCGCTTTCTCACATATGTTTGGACCAAGAAGCTCCACGTTCTTTAGCATATACTTCATAAGGAAGTGTAAGTATATTGTACTCATCAGGCATATCTGCATTTGGAAACATTCGCCACTGTTTTGGTTGCTTAGCTGCTAGTTTCATACTTATCATTTTACCTAGTTGAATGGCTTCAGCTAAAGTGGTATGCCCTTTATGTATATAGACATGAAGATGACCTTCTGTTTTTGTTTTATAAGCAGTAAAGTTTATATAACCCTCTTCACGTAGAAGAAGTTGTGCTTTATGGTAAAAACGCTCAGGGTCACGACCATTGTAGTCGATGACAATATTTTCTACTTTAGTATGTTTGTTTACAAGAGAGTGGGCAACAGTAATGTCACCTTTGATATGTTGGTTGATAATTGACTGACTAAGTGTAGCATTTACTTTTTCAAACTTATTGTAAAAAGTTCTACCTTTAAAGGAGAGTTTGTCAACTACAGAGTCTCTTTTAATCCAGTAGTGATCACTCACCATTTTTATAAGTTTAAGATCCATAGAAGTCAAAATTTTTATCCTCTCTTAAGTACGACTAGTAAGTCGGTTGATTATAAATTACAAAGTTCTGTGCAAGTTCTTTGAGTTCTGCTTTAATAGTTGCTTGAAGCTCAGTGTTGTTGATGTCATCTAAAACATCAGCCATTTTATTACCAATAAGTTCAAACTCTTTTTCTTTCATACCACGGCTTGTAAGTGCAGGAGAACCAACACGAATACCTGAAGTTACAAAAGGAGAACGAGTCTCACCTGGAACAGTGTTCTTATTGATAGTGATTCCTGCATTTCCTAAAGCTGCATCAGCATCTTTACCGGAGATCTCTTTACCTACAAAAGATACAAGGATTAAGTGGTTATCAGTTCCACCGGAGACTACATCGTATCCGCGTTTAACCATAACTTCACCAAGAACTTTTGCATTTGCTTTTACTTGTTTTGCATATGTTTTCCACTCTGGAGATAAGTTGTATTTAAATCCAACTGCTTTTGCAGCGATAACATGAACAAGTGGTCCACCTTGTAAAGCTGGAAATATTGCAGAGTTAATTTTCTTTGCGATATCTTCATCATTTGTCATTATCATTCCACCACGAGGACCTGCAAGAGTCTTGTGTGTAGTTGTAGTTACAACATGAGCATGAGGGAATGGACTAGGGTGCTCACCCGCTGCAACTAAACCAGCGATGTGTGCGATGTCAGCAAAAAGAATTGCACCAACGGCATCAGCTATTTCACGAAACTTAGCAAAGTCAATTTCACGAGCATAAGCAGAAGCACCACATACGATGATTTTAGGCTTAACAATTTGAGCAATATCTAAAACCCTTTCATAGTTAATGCGACCATCAAGTTCAACACCATAAGTAAATGAAGAGTAGTTCTTACCAGAAAAAGAGGGCTTAGAACCATGTGTTAAGTGTCCACCATGGCTTAAATCCATTCCTAGTAGTTTATCACCTGCTTTAAGAAGTGCAGCATAAACGGCACCATTTGCTTGGCTTCCTGAGTGAGGCTGAACATTTGCATAGTTACATCCAAAAAGCTCACAAGCTCTGTCTATTGCTAATTGCTCAACACCATCTGCATATTCACAACCACCATAGTAGCGTTTTTGAGGGTAACCCTCAGCATACTTATTTGTAAAGACTGAACCCATTGCTTCCATAACTGCTGGAAGTGTGAAGTTCTCAGATGCAATCATCTCTAAGTGGTCTGTTTGACGTTCTAACTCTTTTTCGCATAAATCGAATATTTCGCTATCGTATTCTTTTAAAAAACTCATGGTATAAAATTCCTTGTTATAATTAAAGTGATTGTACTAAAAAAGAACTAATAAAAGGCTTATTTATTAAGATATTTATCAATTGAATTATTAATTAGTGCTAGCTCTTTAGTGTATTGTGTTACGAGTTCTGATAGGTAATCATACTTCTTAAGAGAGAGCTTTTTTAACATATCAGTTACTATAAGATGTAGCTTTTCTGCTCCAATTGAGCCAGTTAGACCTTTAATGTCAATACATAAAATTCTAAGTTGTTCATATCTAAAGTCTTGAAGTAGCTTATTAAATACTTTATTTGTATCGCCATAAGCATCCCTAAATTCAGAAAGTATCTCTTTATAAAACACTTCACTTGAACTTGATTTGGATATTCCAAGTGTAATGTTTAGTCCATCAAGTTCAATTATTTCTGTCTGCTGCACTGGAGCTTTTTTTGTCTCTTTATGTAGTGTATTTTGGATAAATATAGAAAATACTGTATATAACTTCTCTTTTTCTAAAGGTTTAGCCATGTATCCATTCATTCCTGATGCGAACATTTTTGCTATTTCATCACTTGATGTTAAAGCACTTAGGGCAATGATAGGTATACCATCATACTCTTTGTGCTCTCTTATTTTTATTGATGCTGTATAACCATCCATAACAGGCATATTGATATCCATAAATATCATATCAAAACTTGCATCCTCTAAAAGTATTTTTAGAGCTTCTTTACCATGTTTAGCTACTGTGATATTCATATGTGATTTGTTAAGTATACCAACAAATACTTTTTGATTAATGATATTATCTTCAACTAAAAGAATTTTTTTATCTTGAAACTTAGAAAAATCTCCAAGAGAAATATTTCTTGTATTTTGAAATGAGTTTCTATGGACAAGAGCAGTTCCTGTATTTATAACACCATTACTCGTTATTTTAGAAGTATCATGTACATTGTAAAAAAGTTGATTCAGTACATCAGAGGTTTGCCATATAGTTAGAGGTTTAGAAATCTTGATATCTGCAATTGCTGTATTTGGAAACTCTTTTTCAATTTCAAAGAGATTAGATGTTGCAATGATTTTACTATTTATATTCTCTAGTTCAGCTACTACTTTGTGTGTAAAAAGCTTTTCATCAAGAAATATAATGTCATATATGTCAAAGTATTTAAAGTATGAAGTGTATTCACGCTTATTTATGATTTTTACATTGTGGTTTAAATCTTTTAAAATACTTGCAATATTTTCTGCACTTGTCGAAGAAGAGTCAATAAGTAAAATATTTTTTTGTTTTATCTGTTTAGGGACAGTGTACTTATTTTGAATTGGTTCAGGTTTTTCTATAGTGTATGGAATAGTGAAAACAAATTCAAGATACTGATCAGTATCATTTCTAGCGATTAAATCTCCCTTCATAAGCTTGGAGAGTTCTTTGGCTATAAACAAACCTAAACTATCGTACTCCTCTGTATTATCATTATAGTTAGCTTGAAAGATATTAAGTCCATCTTCTACATTTATTTTTAAATCACTACTAATAGTAAATGAGAGTTGATCATCTTTTGAAAAAAGGCTAGTTTGTTTTATGTTCAAAGTAAGCTTTGTAGATGAGTTTTCTACACAATACAGAAGAATATTTACCAGTACCTTGCTAAGATTTAATGTGTCAGAGTTTATCTCTTGAACGATACTTTTTTGGACATCGTAGATGAGTTCAAATTCCTTTCCTCTAATGTTTGCTTTGAGTGTTCCGGAAACATCATTGAGAAGATTTGAAAGTTTTAGTTTTTGATGGTCTATAACTACTTTGTTCGATTTAATTCGTAAGAAGTCTATGAGGTTTGTTGTTATAGCGAGAAGTTGGTTTTCTGATTTTGCAACATTTGAAGTACTTATGTTTTCTTTTGTAATGTCATAGATGTCTTCGCCCATTTTTGAGATGATATCATCTTGCTTTTTATTTTTTTTGTGAGTAAGTTCTTCTTCTTCTTTTTGTTTCTTTTTAAATTTTTCAATTTTATCAGAGGATAAGAAAAGTGCAAAAAGGCTAATGATTCCAAGACCAAAAAGTGCCATCCAGAGGGTAAAATCCTCTCCATCTGTATCAATAGTATCAAGGGAACCTAAAGAGATTATAGACTCTGCAAAAAGATTAACTTGTGAAATTATAAAAACATAAAGTAAAATTTTCTTCATTATGCAAAGCCTTTTTGTTAAAAGTAATTAGAGATAAATAGCATTATAAGTAATAAAACCTTTAATCTTCTTTGGGGCACTCAAGATTAATCGGTTTCATCGCTGGGAAGAGAAGAACGTCACGAATACTATGCTCATTTGTAAGTAACATTACAAGTCTATCTATGCCTATACCTTGACCTGCTGTTGGAGCCATACCATAGCTAAGTGCTTCAACAAAGTCACTATCCATCTCATGTGCTTCATCATCACCACAATCTTTGGCATCCATCTGACCTTCAAAACGTGAAAGTTGATCAATAGGGTCATTTAACTCACTAAATGCATTTGCAATCTCCCGACCAGCGATAAAAAGCTCAAAACGCTCAGTAATAGCCGGATTTTCATCACTACGACGAGCAAGTGGAGAAATCTCTACTGGATACTCTGT
>JALSMC010000223.1 GCA_026987995.1 Sulfurimonas sp.
TATGCCACCAACTTTTGCAGCTGCAAGAAATACATATTCAGGTTTCTCCTTTTCAAAAAACTCTGCTACAGCTTGTTGGTTAGTAAGGTCAAGCTCTTTATGGGTTCTGACAAGTAAGTTTGTGTAACCCTTTTGTTCAAGGTTTTTTACTATAGCTGAGCCTACAAGTCCACGGTGTCCGGCTATGTATATTTTGCTTGTTTTATTCATCTACTTTCTCTTTATTAAGTTTATTAAAATAATCAACTGAAGTGTGATATATTCTTATTATAAATATTTCATTTAACACTTTATTTACTTTGTAGATAACAATATGACTTTCATATACTAGTACTCTACAATCTCTTTTAATAAGTTTATTTTTACATTCTGTACCCATAAATGGATTTAATTTAAGAAGTTCAATTTTATCTTCATAGTTTGCCAAATAGTTTAAAGCATTTGTTTGACTCTCTTTTGCTATATGCGATATAGCATCTTCCAAATCTATTTGTGCTTGTTTAGAGTATTTTATATTATACATATTTTCTTTTTATATCACTTATAATCTCATCATGTGATTTTTCACTTACTCCAGAGTGTAATCCTTTGTCAATTTCAGACTCTAAATAAGACCAATCTTCTTCAACCATTTTTTCTTCAACTATTTCCACTTCATGTTTTGGTAAATTTTGTAAAAAATAAAGCACTTTGTCAAATACGGAATCTTCTATATTTAATTTTAAAGTATGCATTATTAACTCCTTTTATTTACTCAAAATAGTTCATGATAGTATAACCACCATCTTTAAGATACTGATCTTTTGTCATAAGTTTAAGGTCACTTTTCATCATGTCATTTACCAACTCTTCTAACTTATATTCTCGTCTCCATCCAAGTTTTGTTTCTGCCTTTGTAGGGTCTCCCAAGAGAAGATCTACTTCTGTAGGTCGGAAGTATTTTGGATCTACTGCTACTACTTCATCACCTACTTTTAACCTTATCTCTTTGAGTTTAAGCTCTTGAAATCTTTTAGTATCTATCGATGCAACGATACCTTTTTCATCTATACCTTCACCTTTAAACTCTAACTCTATTCCAACATACCTAAATGCCATTTTCACGAAATCTCTTACAGCAGTAGTCTCTCCTGTTGCGATAACCCAATCTTCTGCTTCATTCGCTTGTAGTATCATCCACATCATCTGAACATAGTCTTTTGCATGTCCCCAGTCGCGTTTAGCATCGAGGTTACCAAGATAGAGTTTTTCTTGAAGACCTAGTGCTATCTTAGATGCTGCACGAGTTATCTTTCTTGTTACAAATGTTTCACCTCTTACAGGCGACTCATGATTAAAAAGAATACCATTACATGCAAACATACCATACGCTTCACGATAATTTACCGTTATCCAATAAGCATACATCTTAGCAACAGCATAAGGACTTCTTGGATAAAATGGTGTTTTTTCACTTTGTGGTGTCTCTTGTACTTTCCCATAAAGCTCACTTGTAGATGCTTGATAGATTTTTGTCTTTTTTTCTAATCCTAAAAGTCTGACGGCTTCAAGAAT
>JALSMC010000224.1 GCA_026987995.1 Sulfurimonas sp.
CATAATGATTTATAAACTCTTTTATCTCTTTTATAAATCTTAATGTGTCTTGTTCTTTTTTGACACGTTTTATAAAGTACCCATAACTTCCCCCTGATTTCAAAAAGATAGCATATAGTTCAACTACACCGATACTTGAATGGAGAATAGCACTTTTTATTAACTCTGCTTTGTTTTCATCGTAGCCTAAAAGTGTAGGTAGATATACAGAAAAAACTCTTTATATTCTTTATTTTTTGTAAATTTCAGTACAAATCTTGATGCAGAAGTGGAGGGTTCATCCTTTTTACTTTTAAAGAAGTCAAGTATCATAGATTTCGGTATACCTACTTTATCTTCAGTGTCATTACTTTGAGCTATTTGGGTATCTTTAAAAATTTTAAAAGCTTCCTCACTAAATTTTTCAGAAGTACTAAAATATTGGTGTGCTAAATCGATTAGTACTGTCGGTCTATGTTTACCAGCCAATCTTTCTTTATTTAGTTCTCTATACTCATCTAAAAAACCTTGCACTACTTTTTTCTTTTCAAAGTCTTTTATGTTTAATGAAGCACTCTTTTTATATTTTGTTATTATATTTTCAAACTCTTTTCTATTTTTAGGCATTGCTATAGTGTTCTTACTATCTAGTGCCTTATTGATGATTCCCCAAGCTTCTTTATCGAAGTTTTCTATATACTTTCCTGTTAACTCATGTGCAGAAGCTTTTCTTCTAACAAATACCAATGCTTTTTCTTCATTTTTATAAATCTCGTTTAGAACTTCATCATATTTTTGATTTGATGGGAGAAGATCATATACCTTTTCATACCTTTTAATGATTTTTGAAAAAACTGTCTTTTCTGTCTTTCCTGAGTCATTTTTAAAACTTGTACCTTCCATATAATCAAGTAGGTGCTTACTGGAAGTAAGGTCTTTAGTATTTTTACTATCTACTAAACTTTTTTGAAGCATTGCATAAAATAGTTCATTCCTTAAGCTGTCTGTATTAGCTAATGAAACAGCTATCTCTTCTTCATGCCTATATTGATATTTATTGGCACCTTTTTTCATAACTTTAAGACGACGAATCATTATTTTTTTCATGATTTCTTTATCATCACTTCCTATATCTTTAAAGAGACCTACAACTCTTTTTACATCACCTACTCTTGAGTGAAGAGGTGTTGCGGTCATGAGTAAAATATTAACATCCTTGTGCAGTTTCTCAAATAGGCTTTTGGCAGTGTGTATCCTTCGTGTGTGTTCTTCCCCATTATCATCATAGTTTCTATATTGATGTGCTTCATCTACTACAATCAAATCAAATTTTTCAATTTGATTTGCTAATGTTTGTAACTCTTTCTCACTCACATGGCTAAAAGAAGTTGTTTTACAAAAAATGACTTCAGCTTTTTCTTTATTAGATATTCCAAAGCCGTTATGGAGATGGTCTAGCCCTCTTAGGGATTTACTTGAAGGCATAATGTTTCTTTCTTTTAAATGCTTATCAATAAAAACTTTATACTCTTCATTTTTCCACTGGTTTAGCATCTCTTTTCTCGGTACGAT
>JALSMC010000225.1 GCA_026987995.1 Sulfurimonas sp.
TTTACCACTACCTCCGCGTTTAGAGGAGCTGTCTTATCCATACGCATATCAAGATTTTCACTCTCATATGAAAACCCTCTGTCTTTTTGGTCAAGCTGTAAAGAGGAAACGCCAATGTCTGCTAAGACACCTTTTATCTGGGACACATCTACCTCTTGTAAAATCTTTTTTATGACATTAGAAAAACGACCCTTTTTTATCTCTACTCTATCTCCATACTTAGCTAATCTCTGTGTTGAGAAATCTATAGCAGTTTGGTCTTGGTCTATTCCTATAAGCTTTATGTTTGGATTTGCATCGAGAATCATAGAAGAGTGTCCACCATAACCCATAGTACAGTCGATGACAATACCTTCATCAATCGTATTAAAAGCCTCAATCACTTCACGATATAAAACTGGTACATGAGGGGTATTTTGCAAGAGGAGACCTTTTAGTTGTATATTATTTTAATAATTATACTCAAAGTTATTTAATATAGCCGAATAATAGACATTTAAAACATTATAGGGTATCATAAAAAGAAAGAGAGGTTTCAATGCTTAATGAATATCTAAATGAAATTATCGCGGGTATTGCAATAATAACCACTGTAGTCATATTCTTAATTGTCAAAATAAAAACAACACAAACTTCTAAAACAAATGACGAAGAACAAGTACTTGAGTTTGAGTATAAAACTGAACATAAGCATGAAAAAGAACTAATCGAAGAAGAGACAACAAACCAAAACGATGAACCAGAAGATGAGATGATAGAAGTTGGTTTTAGTGGCAGTGAAGAAGGTGATTTTGGTGAAGAGATAGAATCACAAGAGACTCCTTTAGAAGAAACTCCATCGCAACACATAATCACAAGAAGAGATGTTCCCTCTCATGCAAAGATAACAAAACAAAACTTTTGCGAATTCTCTGGAGAAAGAATCTTAGTCGCAGAAGACAACCTCATCAACCAAAAAGTACTTACAGGCTTACTAGCAGGTAGTGGTATAGAAGTCATCATAGCAAATGATGGTCAAGAAGCACTTGATATATTAGAAAATGATAGTGACTTTTTAATGATTTTAATGGATGCTCATATGCCAAGAGTAGATGGATTTGAAGCTACTCGAGCTATCCGTAAAGAAGAAAAATACAATCATATCCTTATAGTCGCACTTAGTGGTGATACAGCGGCTGATGATATTAGAAAAATGACTGAAGCTGGAATGGCAGAGCATCTTGAAAAACCTCTTAGAATGGAAACTTTATACGATATTTTTTATGCTTATACAGGTCAGGATAAAACAGAAGAAGAAAGTGACTACATCGAAGTTGTTATGACAAAAGAGCTCAATGGAGACAAAGGTCTTGAAGTCTGTGGCGGTGATGAAGAGTTTTATCGTGAGATACTCAGTGAATTTATACATACTTATGAAAACTCTACACAAGAGTTAGGAGAACTCCTACAAAATGAAGAACTCGACAAAGCAGGTAAGCTGCTTTTAGATGTTATCGGTATCACAGCAAATATCGGAGCAGATCAGCTCAATGCTATTGCTATGGACATCAAGAACTCTCTTAGCGATACACAAGAGAAAAGTTATCTAACACTAGCGGACCAGTATAAAACTCACTTAGAAAATCTCATAAAAGACATTAAAGAATATATGTAGTGTTTTTTAAGTACTTAAAAGCAGTAGGCACAGGTCCTAAAGGAAATAAAGACCTTAGTGTAGATGAAAGCCACGATATGATGCGACAAATTTTATCAGGCGATGTACATCCTGAAAATATATCTGCATTTCTACTCGGTTGGCGTTTAAAACCAGAAACTATAGATGAGTTTCGAGGTGCCCTTTTAGCACTCGATGAGAAGGCTAAAAAGTATGATGTAGCTAACTCTCTTGAGCTTGGTTACTCTTTTGATGGTAAAGCAAAGACACCCTATCTTTTTCCTCTTATCGCTAAGGAGTTACAAAAGAGTGAGTTAAACCTATGTATATTTGGCGACTTACTCCAACCTTCTAAAAATGGACTTACGACACAAAAGTTTTGTGAGTGTAGCGACTTAGGCTCAAATGTTTTCTACTTTGATAGGAAAGAGTACTTACCCGAGTTACATTCTCTTACAGACTTACGTATGCGCTTAGGGCTTAGAACAGGACTCAACACTCTTGAAAAACTTCCAAACATCACCAACTCTAAGTTTGCAATAACAGGTGTTCACCATAAACCTTATGTAGACAAGTACAATGCTATTTACGGAGACAGGTATGAAAGATTTGCACTGATTCAAGGGAGTGAGGGAAGTCCTGAGCTTTTTAAAAAAGGGACTCTTTGGATAAATGAAAATGGGAAAACTGAGGAGTTTATAATAGACCCTGCATTTTATGGAGAAACTTCTCACGAAGCATTAGCAAAAGTAAACGCGGCTATATTTTTGTTTGTATGTAAAAAAGCCACAAGTATAAACGAAGCATACGACTCTCTATCTTAGTGAGTCAATAAACTCTCTCGCTTTTTTATCAAGCATCTTCATACGCTCTACACCTTTTGGTATGGAGATACGAAGTCCTTTCATCTCTGTCAAAAACACTCCAATATTTTTGGGTATTTTCTCTTTTAAGTATGTTTTAAAATGCTTTGCAAATGCAGGGGAAGCACCTGAAGTAGAGATAGCGATAGTCAAGTCATCTTCTTTGATGTATGAAGGGAAAATAAAGTCACAGTACTCTACAGAATCAACAGAGTTACACAAACATTTATAATCCTGTGACTCTAAAAATATCTCTTTTTGCAGAGTTAAATCATCAACAGCCACAACAACTAAACTGCACTCTTTTATATCACCCTCTTGATAAGCTCGAAGTGAATACTCAAGTTTGTGTTTTGATGCTAAAGTTAAAATATTTTGCGAAATTTGAGGTGCTATTATCACAATGTCATCTGTAAAGTCTAAAAGTTTTGTAAGTTTTTCATAGGCGATATTTCCCCCACCGACAAGCAGTACTTTTTTATTGTCTAGTTTTATAAACGCAGGAAAGTAGCTAGTATCGTTTGAAGTGGGCATTATCTAGTTTGACCACTTCCATAAATCTTAAACTTGTAAGTAGTTAGCCCTTCTATACCCATAGGACCACGAGCATGTAGTTTGTTTGTACTGATGCCAACCTCAGCACCAAAACCAAAAGCACCACCATCAGTAAAACGAGTACTCGCGTTTACATATACAGCCGCCGCATCAATAGCATTTAAGAACTCTTCAGCCGAAGATATATTTTCAGTGATGATAGACTCAGAATGACCAGAGCCAAATTCTACTATATGCTCTATCGCACCTTCAACTCCATCAACAACACGGAGGTTTAAAATATTTGCTAGGTATTCTGTATGAAAGTCATCATCTGTTGCATTTTTTACATTTATAATTTTTTGTGTGTGAGCACAACCTTTAAGCTCAGTATTTTCTGCATCAAACGCCATCTTGAGAACGGGAAGCATCTCTTTTGCAATCGCACTATCAACAAGTAAGGTTTCCATAGAGTTACAAACACCGGGGCGTTGTACCTTCGCGTTTATAGCAATTTTTACTGCATTTTCACGGTTTGCATCTTTATCTATGTAGGTGTGACACTGCCCTTTATCATGTTTTACAACACTAACAGTCGCATTTTCACTCACATGTTTGATAAGCCCTGCTCCACCACGAGGGATGATTAGGTCTACATACTTGTCCATCTTGATGAGTTTATCAACTCCTGCACGAGAAGAGTCAGGTATAAGAGAGATAAGTGCCTCTGGTAAGTCATTAGCTTTAAGAACTGCTTGGAGTACTTTTGCTATGGCTTTATTGGAGTGTTCTGCTTCTTTTCCACCTTTAAGTACACATACATTTGAGCTTTTAAAACACAGAGCTGCTGTATCGCTAGTAACATTTGGACGCGACTCATAGATGATACCTATAACACCAATAGGGATACTTACTTTTTCTATTTTGAGATTATCTTCAGTCACCCAACCATCTAAAACACGGCCGACAGGCTCTTTAAGTCCTGCTATCTCTTCTATGGCTACTGCCATAGAGTCTATGCGAGACTCATCTAAAAAAAGTCTGTCCATAAGTGCTGATGTTAAATTATTTTTCTTTCCATCTGACATATCTAAAGCATTTGCTTCAAGTAAGTCCATAGTGTTTGCACGAAGTGCCTCTGCCATCTCTTTTAAAATAGCATTTTTTTGACGACCACTTAATGTATTTAAAACTCTACTCGCTGACTTTGCTTCTTGTAAAAACTGTTCCATTTTATCTTCCATATTTTATAAATTATTAATGTTATAATAGCATAAAAAGAAATTAGGAATATTAATGAAAACAATCACCTTTATTGGCAATGGTAATATGGCACTCAGTATTGCACAGGGTTTAAAAGCTACTTACAAGATAGAAGTTGTAGGACGCAACATCCAAAAACTTAATAAATTTGAAGAAGCTTTAGGTCAAAAGATAGAGAAATTTTTATTTGATGATTTTGATATGAGTGAAAAAACAATTATGCTCTGTGTTAAACCTGCAAATGTTGAAGAAATCAGCACAAGACTCTCAGGAAAGGCAGAGGTTATCTACTCTGTTTTAGCAGGAACAACACTCAAAAAACTTCGAGATCACCTCCACACAAATGCAGTAGTTAGGACTATGCCAAACCTTGCAGCCTCTGTTGGTGCTTCTATGACAACTCTTACAGGGGATGAGTCATATAAAGAAGAGGCTCTTGAACTTTTAGGGGCTATTGGTGCGACACGATGGTTAGCTAGTGAAAAAGAGATTGACATTGCTACAGCATTAGCTGGAAGTGGACCTGCATATCTTGCTCTTATTGCTGAAGCACTCACAGATGGAGCAGTCAAACAAGGTCTTAAACGCGAGGATGCTATGGCAATTATGAGAGGTCTTTTTGGTGGATTTGGAGAGCTGATCCAAGAGGTACACCCTGCCCTTTTAAAAGATGGTGTTATGAGTCCTGGTGGTACAACGGCTGCAGGTTATGGTGCATTAGAAGATGGAAATGTGAGAAGTTCTTGTATGGCAGCTATTGAAAAAGCATACCAAAGAGCTAAAGAGCTCTAAGTAACTTATAAAGACTAGATAAAGTTGTGTATCTCTTTTTGGATATTTTCTTTATCTATGATTGTATCTTGTGCTATTTTTTTACTAAAAAGCCCTTTTACCATAGCTGGTATTGGTAGTGAAGCTATCTTAGAGATAGACTCTAGTGCTACTATATCCTCGGCATCTTCTTCACCTGTTAAAGCATTTGCTATGACAGGAGAGAACTTTGTCCACTCCGCAGTTGAGTAAGCTATAGTTTTTATCTTAGTATCACAACAAGTTTCATAAGACTTCATACAAGTTGCAGTATGTGGGTCCATAAGGTATTTATCATTCTCAAATATCTCTTTTATATAAACTTTTCCTTCATCTCCATTACAGAAATCAGCATCGAAATGCTTTTGTAACTGAGTCAATTCTTCTGCATTTAACTCATAAAAGTTTTGATTTTCTAAGTTTTCCATGAGTTCGCGAGTTCTAGCAAAGCCAAACATATCAAAAAGAATTCTTTCTATGTTAGATGACTTTAAGATGTCCATCGCAGGTGAAGTTGTTCCTATTACAGCACTATCTCTTAAGTCATATTTACCTGTTTGTATAAGTTTTGTAAGGACATTGTTTTCATTTGAAGAGATGATTATTTTTTCAACTGGCACACACATTTGTGAAGCATAGTAAGCACCAAGAGCATTTCCAAAGTTACCAGACGGTACATTTAAGTAAACTTTTTCACCCATCTCTATACCGTTTTGACGAACAAGTTCTAAGTATGAGTGGATATGATAAATGATTTGAAAAATGATTCGACCAAAGTTTACAGAGTTTGCTGCTGAAAGAGATACATTTTTAGCTTTTAAGTCTGCTTTGAAACTATCTGAAGCAAGCAGTTGTTTGAGTGCATTTTGTGCATCATCAAAAACACCATGAATACCTATAACTTTTAAGTTTTTAGCATCTTCTGTCACCATCTGTAAACGCTGAACATCACTCGTTCCACCATCAGGATATAAACAAGCCACTTGTACATTTGCTCTATTTTTAAAAGTCTCTAATGCAGCAGGTCCTGTGTCACCACTTGTTGCTGCTAGTATGAGGTAATTTTCCTCGCGTTTTTGAGCTATAGATGAAAGAACTACACCAAAAGGTTGTAGTGCCATATCTTTAAATGCACGAGTAGGACCATGGTAAAGCTCAGAGATGTAGAGATTTTCTTTTACTTTTACTACAGGAACAGGATTCTCTTTATCATCAAACTTATCATATAAAGCAAGTGCTTCATCGATAACGTCTGAGTCTATGTCAATTTCAAAACGATTTAACATATCTTTTGCAAGTTCTTTATATGAAGAACTTAAGTGTTTTGTTAAAAACTCACTCCCAAGTTCAGGCAAAGTCTCAGGTACATAAAGTCCACCAAAAGAGGCTATTGGAGCCAAGATTGCTTCTGAAAATGTAACTGTAGCTGGTCTACTTGCATCAATTCCACGAGTCTGTATAAAGTTCATATTTCTCTCTCTATTTTATTTACGAAATTATAGCTAAACTTGACTATAGAAAAATTAAAGGCACCTCAATATGGTGTCTGTTTTTAGCTATAATTATTCATTAAATTATTTAGATGAGGAAAATTTAGTGGATTACCAGTCAATTATAAATGATATTGCAAAAGAAATAATTCCTTTTCTAAAAGAGGGAAAAGTTGCTGATTACATTCCAGCATTAGCAGATGTAGATAAAAACCAATTTGCAATGACTCTGACTCTTTTTGATGGGACACAGTTTAGTGTAGGCGTAGCAGATAAACTTTTTTCTATTCAGAGTATTTCTAAGGTCTTTAGTTTTACTTTAGCTCTCCAGACTTATGGTGTAAAACTCTATGAACGCATAGGTGTAGAACCATCAGGAAATCCTTTTAACTCACTTGTTCAGTTAGAGTATGAACATGGAAAGCCAAGAAATCCTTTCATAAATGCAGGTGCTATAAATGTAAGTGATGCACTTATAAATCATTATAAAAATCCTCAAGAAACATATAAAAAAATCGAATCTTTTATAAGAATGATAGCAGATGATAAGAGTATCACATATAACGA
This sequence comes from Sulfurimonas sp., assembly GCA_026987995.1. Classification (GTDB taxonomy): domain Bacteria; phylum Campylobacterota; class Campylobacteria; order Campylobacterales; family Sulfurimonadaceae; genus Sulfurimonas. The sequence continues at coordinate 7,182 of JALSMC010000225.1, forward strand.
AATAGTCGCTTCCTCAGAAATGGCTCATGGGTTTCGAAATCTTGCACTTGCAAATATGATGAAAAGTTTTGATAACTTAGATAATGATGTCACACAAGTAGTCGAGGTCTACTTTAAACAGTGTAGTATTGAGATGAATACTAAAATGCTCTCGCGTTCTATGCTATTTTTAGCAAACCACGGCATAGACCCTATAACTAATCAAAGATATGTAACAGACTCAAGAGCAAAACGGATAAATGCAGTGATGCTCACATGTGGACACTACGATGCTTCAGGAGACTTCGCATTTAACGTAGGTCTTCCTGCAAAAAGTGGTGTAGGTGGAGGAATTGTGGCTGTTGTACCAAAAAAGATGTGTATTGCTGTGTACTCCCCAGGTTTAAATAAACAAGGGAACTCTTTAGTTGGTACTAAAGCCTTAGAACTTTTTACAGATAAAACAGGCCTGAGTATCTTTTAGTTTTACTTAAAAAGCCTAATAGGATTGATGTGATAAGACTTTTGAGTCACTTCAAAAACTAGTTCATCTTCTACTCGTCCTATCGTATAGCCTCTTTTTATCTTTATACCTTTTTTGATATTAGGACTGATTTGTGAAAGATTTGCATAGATAGTGTGTAGACCGTTTGTATGTTCAACAATGACGATGTTGTTTAATACAGCCGTTTTGTCCGCATATATAACCTTTCCATTAAAAACAGTTTTTACTTTTGCATTCATACTTCTTGGTTTTAAAGAGATAGACTCGTTAAATATTTTTATACCATAGATGGGGTCAGTATATGTTCCGTATTTTTTGGTGATAGTATAAGAGTCTAGTGGTGCGATAGTTTTACTACCTCTGTACTTTTTAGTCTTTACAGCCTGATAAGAACTTCCATGTCTTTTTACATTTACAGGATTTTTATCAAGTACTATCTTTTTCTTATCAAACGCGGCCTTGCGCTCTTTTGCAAGTTTTGCTTTTTTTATCTCATCAACTTTTACAATGTTAAGTTTTGCAAGTGTGTCTTTAAGAGCATTTTGTCTGCTCAGTAAAGTTTTTAGCTCTTTTTTATAGGATGATTTTGAATGTGTTAATTTTTTAAGAGCTTTTTTGTTTGCAGTTTTTGTTTTAAGTAGTTTTTTTCTTTTTGCATCAATATTTGCGATGGATACTTCTAAAGTACTTGCATGCTGGTTTAACAAGTCTATATCTTTTGCATTAGCAATAAACATATTACTCAAAAAAGTTGCCTTAACTTTCTCTTTTTTTAGCATCGCTTTTAGGACTTCAGACTCCATAAGAGAGTCTGCATTTTGAGAACTTGACTCATTTAAGACAAGAGAGAGAGAAACACTCTTTGCAATTACAAAAGAGAGTTTATCTTCTATTTTTTTTTGGCGTTCATTGAGTTGTGCTTGAGACTTTTTCATGAGTTTCAACTGTGAAGTGTTCTCTTTATAAGATAGTTCTTTAAGTGCTAACTCTTTTTGAAGTGCTTTTAGGTACTTTTCTTGTTTTATTAAAGCTCGTTTTTGTTTTAAAATTGCTTTTGCAGTTTGCGACATTTTTTTGTTGAGTTTAGAATAGTTTTTTGAATACTTACTCAGCTTAGAACTAGTCTTGCTTATCTTTTTATCAGTTGAAGAAGCTCCAAAAACTAAAGCAGCACTTAAAACAAGCAGTACAAAAAAGTGCATCAAACCTCTTCTTTATGGCTAATAACGATAAAAGTTGCTAAAAATGTTGAGAGAATAAGAGCAACACTAAGCATAATAGCAAAGTCAAAAACAGGGTCAAATATAAGAACACTTATACCGATGTTTAAAAGTTGGTCTTGTACCCAAGCACTTGAACTCACATAAGAAAATATAACAAATGATAATGCACTAGCGATTAAAGCATCGACAAAAGCAAGTCTAAAAAGAACAGCAGAACTGAGCCAAGTAGGAGCACCAAAAAGTCCCATAATACTCATACGTTCAGTATGTTTAAACTGCCAGATTTTCATCTCTTTAGAGATAAGTAAGATTGTAACTATTCCTACACTAAATGCAAATACAGAGATGACAGTCTTAAAGAGTAAAAGAAGTTTATATGTAGTGTCATGACTTTTTGAAAATGTTTCAACCTTTATGACACTTGTATCTCTTAAAAGTGCTTTTGTTAGGTTGTTGACTTCACTTGGTGATGGGTAATGTAGTAAAACCAACTTATAAAATTTTGGAAGAGAGAGTTTTAGAAGGTCTATATTTTTTTTACTTATACCCGAGTTGAGTTTTTTTATCACCTTATCAGGAGAGAGTGAAACTATCTCTTTTATAAGTTTATGTTGATTTTTTATGATGTTTTTATTTAATATTTTTTGACTTACAACTACTAAAGAGTAGTTATTTGCAAGGTTTTCTTTATATGCTTCTATGGATCTCTCTACTATTATAAAAGTCTGTAAAGAGAAGAGGATACTCAGAAGTGCTACAACTAAAGAGAGATGATTTCTAAGCGACTTCATGAATGCTCCCGTACTCAATATGAAAATGTTTATAGTCAATACTCATACTCTCAGGAATATGGTGAGTTACAACTATGACCGTTGATTTAAGGTCTGTGTTTGCACCTTCTAGCAAGTTCCAGATAAGTTGTGATGAGTAGTCATCAAGATTTCCCGTAGGCTCATCTGCTAAGATAAGTACAGGGTTATGGGAAAGTGCTCGTGCCATTGCCACACGTTGCTGTTCTCCACCACTTAACTCTTTTGGATATTTTCCCGCTTGATGTTTAAGTCGTACATGTTTAAGTAGGGTATCTACTTGGTTTTGCTGAATAGTTTTGTCATAGCCACTTATGATTAAGGGGAGCATGATATTTTTCTCAATTGTCCACTCTTTTACAAGTTTATAATCTTGAAAAACTATACCTGTATGTTTTCTGAGAAGATTTAACTTCGATTTACTTACACCCTTTAGCTCAACACCTGCAACAACTAAACTACCCTCTTGAGGTTTTAGTGCACCGTAGAGAGACTTTAAAAGTGTTGACTTTCCACTACCACTAGCCCCTGTTATAAAAACAAAAGAACCTGAGTCTATAGAAAAACTTACCTTGTTGATGATGGTTTCATCTTTTGAGTAAGCGAGAGAAAGATTATCAGCGACTATGACTTTATCCATTTAAGACCTTATCTAAGTATTTGTGTGCAATTAAATTACTGCGTGACTTGAGTGGTAAGTCAGGATAGTAAGAGACACTATTATCTTTTATAATAATATATAGATGCTCTGGTCTATCGAAGCTTCCCATTGAAAGTCTCAGCATTATACCATCATCGAGAGTATATGCACGCTCAAAATGGATAAAGCCACTCTCAAATCGCTCTGTCGTCTTATGAAGTTTTAAGAGTGTCTCAAAACTCGCCTTTCCTTGAGAGAACTCAAATGAGCCTTCGATGCTTAAAGCCTCAGATTCTTCTTCATTTATCATCGTAACATCATAGATGTTTTTTTCCATTTTGCGCCATCTATCTTCATACTTAGAAACAATAGCTATATCTTTGTTCTTGTTTATATGAAGAACAGTTTTGTTAAACGCGATAAAAGTCTCATAGGAGTAGGCATAATAGTTTTCACTATCTGTTCTAAGTTCAAGTCTTCCATCTACTTTTAAAACGCGACGTGCTTCTTCTATAAAAGAGGTACTTATAACTCTTCTATGTGGTTTTTTATCCCAAGGCACGGGGAAGTGAACATATACTTTTCCAACGATATTTGAAGGAATCAGCTCCATAAAAAGTCTCGCATCATAGTCAAGAACAAGTAAATTATCTAACTCTTGAATAGCAACTTGTTTAAGGACTTGTTCAATAGAAGGACGATGAATCTCTATGCCTATAAAAAGTATATCAGGATTTTGTGCTGCTTGATGCAACAAGTGACGACCAGAACCAAAACCTACCTCAACACGGACTTCTCTATCTATTGGAAAGTTTTCTGCAAAGTACTCTATCTTCTTGAGTGCAGTTACTTTTTCTAGGTGTTCATTTTTTGCACCACTTAAA
>JALSMC010000226.1 GCA_026987995.1 Sulfurimonas sp.
GTACTTCTTCTATAATATCATCAGTACGACCTTCAACCTGCTCTAAAAAGATGTCTCTTGCACGTTCACGTTTAAAAGTTTGTATCTTGTAAGGCTTATCAGCACCATGCTCTTTTATAAACTCTTCAATACTCTCTTCCCAAATGAAAGTAAGTTCATGCTCTAAAGAGTCTGGCTCACCTGTTTCTGGTGAAGTAAAACTAAATGCCACATTCTCTTCGTAAGTTATAACCTCATACATTTTTGGATCTGCTTGAGATGTTGCTTCGTTACTCATATTTCTTCCCTCTGTTAGTAAAATAATTAATTATTTGAATTTATAACAAAAATAGCTGTATATTAGATAAATTTTTATACTACTTTTTGTTATTTATTTAACTTCATGAATATTTAAGGGATTAAAAAGTCTCACAATTTTGACTAAACTCGCTAATATCTTTCTCTATAATTTCTCTCAACCACTCAGGTTCTAAAACATAAAGATGTGGAACCCAGTACTTTATGATTGGGAGAATTTCCATCTCATGAGTAATGTTCACACTAAATTCCATCGTCCCATCTTGGTTTAGTGAAGTTATACTTTGTGTTGGAAGAGGACGGCGTTTAAAATACTTAGCTGCAGTTTTTGTAGCATAAAGTTTCACCTTAAATGGTGTAGTATCTTTAGAAAACCATATAGATATAGAGTTTTGGAGGAGGGCTTCTAATTTACTGTCTGTAGTGAAACTTGTATCAGTTAGATGAACTCCTGATATATTTTTGAGATAAAATTTTTGCAGCACATCTTTTTTAAGAGCTATAAGGTACCAAAAACCTTCATAGTTTGTTATCTTTAAAGGTTGTATATGTGTTTGGTATGGTGGATATTTTTCATTGTTGTAAGTACATCGAATCTCTTTTTTTGTTCTAATAGCTGTCTCTAAAAGTTGTATTTCAGAGAACTTATCACTGATATCCTCGATATTTAGTTTTGTGTAGATTGGATTAAAATCTTCATTTTTTATTTTAGAGAGAAGTTGCTTCGATTTTGAGGCAAACTTCCCACCTATACTCTCAGTAATTTTTTCCATAATATCTAAGATAAGTTCATCTTCAAGATCTTTTATCTTTTCGACTCGAAACCCCTCTTGCATCTTCCACTTTTTATTCTCTTGATAGATTGGAAAAGTTACAAGCCGCTCATTAAAGTCACGTTGAATAGTTCTATCACTTGTGTTGAATTCCGTAGCTAATGCTTTGACAGAGAGTGCTTCTCCATCATTTAAACGTGAGAGTATCACCGTTAATCTTGTGAGTATTTTATCGTAGTCGTGTTTGTATGCCATCTCTTATGTTCCTTTGATTATTTGCACTATTAAATTGTAATCTTCAGCAGTGTACCCATAAATGACCACCTCACAATTCATATCTATATCTCTATTGAAGAAAGTTTCATATGTTTTCACAACACTAATCTTCTCTAGTCCTCCAATACCACAACCCATGAGTGGTAACACTAACTTCATACTGTTAAATCTGTTGTTAGCATACCAGAGT
>JALSMC010000227.1 GCA_026987995.1 Sulfurimonas sp.
CTTTCGCTTCGTAATATTTTAATGCGGAAAAACATGTATTAACTACACTTTTTAATGCCTCGTCCCCTGAGTCGTGTCCATATCTATCATTGATTGATTTAAACCTATCTCCATCAAAAAATACAAGTGATATTTTTCCGTCAACAGATTTACTACTGACATTTTGTAGAAGTTTTTCACAATCGTTTTCAAAAGCCTCTCTATTGAAAGCTCTTGTGAGTACATCTTTTCTCATTTTGTCTTTTAAGAGCCTGTTCTCATTTTTAATCTCTTGCACTTCATTATCTAGTGTAGAGACATGCTCAACAGATTCATTTGGAGACTCTTTTACAACTCTTCTTAAAGATGAAATATCTACATCTTCCCAAAGCCCAAGGTTTTTATCTATTGAAGATACAGCATCTTTATTTAGAAAAGAGAATGAATAGTTTTTGTATTTCCTAGAATACTTCAGCTCAAAATATGTATCCTGTGTTCCAAATTTAGTATTAATCCCTGTTATGAAAACCACCTTATCTCTAAGCAATACATGCATAATTGCCAAAAGTTCATCTTCACTTAACTCTTTACCAATTGAGGAAAACTGCTTTTGAACACCATTCTTATAGACAACAAAGCTGCACTTATTGGTTTGACATGAAAAAACTTTTTCCTTCTCTGTAACACTCTCTTTCTTGCATTTCGGGCAAACTCCAATTATGGATTCATCCTTAAGTTCTTTCTCCTTTTGCAACTGAAGAAACGCAGAGATGTTTTTGAATGTATCAAACACATCATCAGGAACATTTTTTTGTTCCTCTTTGCTCATTTTGCTGCAATACTCTTTAGCTTTTTTAAGCTGTGCTTCTGTTGGCACTCTTTTTTCAAATTCTACGAACCCCACTCTCTCTTTAACCTCAGAGACAAAATCCCAATACTCCTGAAGAATACTGTTGGTATCAGAAAGCTCTCCATTCTCCACCTTCACTATTGTCTCTTCAAACTCAGTAGCCTTTTTTCTGTCTATCAACTCACTGCAATACTCTCTATTAAACTCTGCTACAAACACACCACTCTCTTTCATGCTAAAAAGCGTAGAGTCACTAGAGACATACCCTTTATTTACGAGTTTAGCTGATATTGTATGCATTGTTGATGGACGAGCAACTTGAAGTGTTTCTAACATACTTATAAGCATCCCTGCAGATATTCTTTTAGGGGAGCGTGAAGGTCGCTCATAAGAATCAATTATTGGATTTTCAAAAACAGCCCCAACATGTAAAAACTCTGGATAACTTATCTCTTTTTCTCGCCACGAGTCTTGCATTCCTTTAGAGCTTTCGTTAATTTTGAGTCCATAATACTTCTCCCATCCTCTCTCAATTGCCTCATGAGACTTACCTTTAAAAGTGAGCGATGCACACTTAATTACTAACTCTGTCTCTTTATATCTTGATGCTTTTAGCTGTGTAGAGATAGTATATATCCATATAACCTCATAAACCTTTAGGTGTTCCTGGTTAAGTTTTGAAGTTTTTTTAT
>JALSMC010000228.1 GCA_026987995.1 Sulfurimonas sp.
TAAATGGTTGTCCATACAATAGCACATTACGATTACACTTTAAGAGAAACTCTGACAAGATATTAAAAGATTCACAGCCTGAGATTAAAAAATTTGCTGAATTTCTCAAAGAAAATCCTATGTATAATGCAGAACTCATAGGTCATACAGATAGTGTAGGTAAGGCAGTGACAAATATGAAACTTTCACAAAAGCGTGCAACATCTGTAAAGATGGCCTTAATTGCGGAAGGTGTAGAAGCATCTAGAATTGTTACATCTGGTAGAGGTGAATTAGATCCTATTACTACAAACAGAACAAAAGAAGGTCGTGCAATCAACCGTCGTACCGAAATAAAACTTTCGTATTAGATACAAAAAGGTAGCGAATGAATGAACACAAAATAACGATTAATGAAGACTCTCTTTTAGAAGTTTTTGTTCTTTTTACAAAGTTATTTCATAAACCTTTTTCCAAAGAAGCTCTTCTTGCAGGGCTTCCTATTAACGAAACCCAAAAGCTTTTTTCTAAAAGTGGATCTAAATCTCTTTTTTCACGTGTTGCTGCCCGTGCAGGTTTAAAATCAATTTTAGTAAAACGCTCTATTGAAGATATGCTTGCTCTGCACTTACCCGTGATACTTCTTTTAAGTAATGATAATGTTTGTATACTTGAAGAGTTTAATGATGACAAAACTCAAGCCAAAATTATCTATGCTGAAGGTGATGGGTTAGAACAATGGCTCAGTGTAGAAGATTTGGAAAAAGAGTACTTAGGTTTTGCTTTTATGCTCAAAAAAGAGTTCGAATATGATAAAAAGAACTCTAGAACACTTCAAGTTAAACAAAAGCATTGGTTTTGGAGTACACTCAAGCTCTCTTTTCCTATATATAGAGATGTTTTGTGGGCTTCACTACTTATAAACCTTTTTGTTTTAGCAACACCACTCTTTACTATGAATGTATATGACCGTGTCATTCCAAACAATGCACAAGAGACTCTTATGGTCTTTACAATAGGTATAGTATTTGTCTATGTTTTAGACTTCTTTTTAAAACTTACACGGGGTTATCTTCTTGAATTGGCGGGTAAAAAGAGTGATATTATTATGTCCTCTATTATTTTTGAGAAAGTACTTGATTTAAAGATGAGTGAACATCCACCATCTGTTGGTTCATTTGCTAGTAATTTAAAAGATTTCGAATCTGTTCGTTCTTTTTTTACAACTGCAACAATGACTGCGGTTATAGATCTGCCTTTTGCATTAATATTTTTAGCAGTTATTTATTATATTGGTGGGTATTTAGTGCTTGTGCCTATGCTTACTATGTTACTTATTCTTATATATGCACTCATAATCCGTAAACCACTTCAAGAGAGTATAGAGTCTTCACATGAAGCAGGTGCGAAGAAAAACTCGATTTTGATAGAAACTTTACAAAATATAGAAACAGTAAAAACGATGAGAATGGGTGGTAAGAGACAATGGTCTTGGGAAGAATCAACAGGAGAAATAGCAGAAAAAAATCTTAAATCTCGAATGCTAAGCTCGTCTATACCAAGTGTTACAAACCTTTTTATACAGTTAAATACTGTCTTTGTTGTGGTCTTTGGTGTCTATCTCATACAGGAGTTTGAACTTACTATGGGTGGGCTGATTGCAGTTGTGATTTTGACTTCAAGAACAGTTGCTCCGATGGGACAGGCTGCAGCACTTATCAGTAACTACTCCGATGCAAAAACATCTTACACAATCTTAAATGATATTATTTCAAAAGAGGCAGAACGTCCTCATGGTAAAGAGTTTGTTGAGCGTAATAAATTTGCAGGTAAGATAGAGTTTAAGGATGTTAGTTTTAACTATCCTGGTACAGAAGTCCCTGCTTTAACGAATGTGAACTTTATAATAAATCCAGGTGAGAAAGTAGCGATGATTGGTCGAATAGGTTCTGGAAAAAGTACTATTGCAAAACTCATTTTAAAACTGTACGAGCCAAGTAGTGGAAAGATTCTTATAGATGACATAGATATCGCACAGATTGATCCAGCTGATTTGCGTCGTTATATTTCGTATGTACCTCAAGATATACATCTTTTTCGTGGTACTATAAAAGAAAATATCGTCTCAACTGAACAGCATCCAAATGTGGGGGATATTATATATGCTGCACAAGTAAGTGGTGTTGAAGAATTTATTAGAGTGCATCCTTTAGGATATGATATGCCAATAGGTGAGCGTGGTGCAGGACTTTCAGGTGGACAACGACAAAGTGTAGGGGTTGCTCGTGCATTAATGCAAGATAGTTCTATTATGATTATGGATGAACCAACAAATGCGATGGATACAACGACAGAATCTCAACTTCTTAAGCATTTAACTGCTGAACTTCAAGAGCAAACAGTAGTGATTATTACACAGAAGTTATCGCTTTTATCTATGACAGATAGAGTGATTGTTATGCATAACTCTAAAGTTTTACTTGATGGTCCAAAAGATGAAGTCACCAAACAGTTAGGAGGAGCAAAATAATGGCAAATGAGATAAAGAAAAACTTATCTAAAAGTGATTATGAGTTCATGCATTCTTTGAGTTCTGCTGTTTTAGAAGTTGCTCCAACACGGCTGCGTTTTGTACTTTATTTTTGGATTATAGCGATACTTGTTTTTTTAACTTGGGCAAATTTTGCTCTTATAGATGAAATTGCCCGTGGTGATGGCGAGATAATTCCTAGTGGTGAAAATCAAATTATACAAAATCTTGAGGGTGGAATTGTTGAGGAAATCTTAGTAAATGAAGGGCAGGAAGTTGAAAAAAACCAGATTCTTATTAGAATTGATAACAAAAAGTCGACTTCATCTTTTAGCTCAAATGCAGTAAAAGCGGATGCCTTGCAAGCTAAGATTGCAAGACTTCGTGCAGAATCAAAAGGACTAAAGTTTAGTGTAGATAAAGAACTTCAACAACGAATACCACTCATAGTGGAAAACGAAAGAAGTCTGTATGAAACAAATAAACATCAACTTAACTCAAAACTTTCAGTTTTAAGAGAAAGACTTTCTCAAAAACGCCATGAACTAGATGAAGCCCAATCACAAATGAAACATTTAAGATCTTCAAGTAGAATGATAAAAGAAGAAGTTACTATGACACAACCGATGGTAGCTAAAGGAGTTCGCTCTAAAATAGACTTTTTAAAGTTGCAACGTGAAGCAAATGAAATAGAGTCGAAATATGATGCTACAAGAGGTTCTATACCCCGTTTAAGGTCAGCTATACAGGAAGTGAAAAACAGTATTGATGAAGCAAGATATACTTTTAAGTCTGATGCAAAAGTTAAACGAAATGAAGCTATATCAGAGTTAAGAGCACTCAGGGAAAACTCAACGGCACTCAAAGATCAGGTGAGCAGAACAGTTGTGAAGTCTCCTATGAAAGGGATAGTACAAAGACTTTTTGTACATACACTTGGAGGTGTTATAAAACCTGGTGCTGACATTATGGAAATAGTACCATCTGATCAAAACTTATTAGTTGAAGTGAAAATTAAACCGGCAGATATTGCATTTATATATTTTGGACAAAAAGCTATAGTAAAGTTTTCGGCATATGATTTTTCTATTTATGGTGGACTTGATGGAAAAGTAGTGCTTATTAGTGCAGATACAGAAAAAGATGAGAAAGATAATGTCTACTATACCGTTCAAATACAGACAAAAAAGAATCATTTACTACGCAATAATGAACAGCTGAAAATAATTCCTGGAATGACTGTAAATGTAGATATAATTACAGGTCAAAAAAGTGTTTTAGACTATATACTTAAACCAATTCTCAAAACAAAACAGTACACATTCACGGAGCGTTAAACAATGGATATTATTTTACATAGTGATGATATGAATCTCCAAACATATTGGCAAGGTGTTTTAGATTCACAGTGTCAGTTTGTAGATGATTTTAAAGAACTATTTGAGATTCACGATTCCTTAATTATTATTAACTATGCAGCCTTTGAAGATGAACATGAAGAGAGTATCAAAAGATTAAAAAAATTCAACAATATGATTTTAGTACTGCATCGTACTCCTGAGATACAAACTGCAAAAAAGATGCTCTTTTTTGGTGCAAATGGATATGGTAATGCTTTAATGAAAGGACACTTTATCCTCTCTGCTATAGATACTATAAAAGAAGGAATGATTTGGTTGTATCCTGAGTTTACTTCAGAACTTATTTTTCAGATACCAAACAGTGAGTCAAAAAATAATGATGCTTTACTGAGCATACTTTCCCCAAGAGAAAGAGATGTAGTAGCACTCCTTATTGAAGGGTGTAGTTATAAAACTATAGCTGATACTCTATCTATTACACCTAGAACTGTCAAGGCACATGCTAGTAGTAGTTATGTTAAGCTTCATGTTAAAGATAGACTAGCCCTCGCACTACTTCTGAAGTAAAATATCTCTCTAAGCACCATTACAGTAAAATAAAAAAAATTATTTAATCAAGGTGTTTATAATGGCTACAGTTAGTATGAGTGATATCAAAAAAGGTGTACGTTTAATAGTTGGAGAAGTTCCTTATAAAATAGTAGAATTTCAACATGTAAAACCAGGTAAAGGTGCTGCTTTTGTTCGTATGAAAATGAAAAGTTTTTTAAACGGAAAAGTAGTTGAAAAGACTGTTCATGCTGGTGATAAGTTTGAAATCCCTACTATTGACTACAAAACTATGCAGTATCTTTATGATGATGGTGATATGTACCAGTTTATGGACAACGAAACTTACGACCAGCTCGGACTTGAATATGCACAGTGCGATGAGGCTTCTAAATGGTTCAAAGATGGTATAAATGTTGAAATTATCTTCTTTAAAAACAAGGCTATCTCTGTTCAGGCTCCCGAGTTTATGGAACTAGTAGTAACAGATACTCCTCCAAACTTTAAAGGCGATACATCTAGTGGTAGTAAAAAACCAGCGACACTTGAGACAGGTGCAGTTGTGCAAGTTCCTTACCATGTACTTATAGATGACTTAGTAAAAGTAAACACTATCGACTGTGAGTTCTTAGGAAAAGTGAAATAGTATTCATTTTATATAAAAATGTAAATTATTCGCTATAATATCTATACACTCTATCAAGGTTGTATAAATGAAGCTAGTTATATTATTCTTCTTTACACTACTCTCTCTCTTTGGGAGAGAAGCTATTACCCCTATACTTCCAGATACAAACTTAAACTCTCAAAAAATTACACTAGGCAAAAAACTTTTTTTTGATACTAGGCTTTCAGAGAACAATACAATTGCTTGTGCATCTTGTCATAAGCTAAGTGAAGGTGGCGATGATAACTTACAGTTTTCTTTTGGCATAAACGCTCAAGAGGGAAATATAAATGCACCCACAGTCCTAAATGCAGTCTATAACTTTCGTCAGTTTTGGGATGGTCGTGCAAAAAACTTACAAGAACAAGCCATGGGACCAATTGAAAATCCTATTGAGATGGGGTTTAACTTTCCTGACTTGATTGTTAAACTCAACAAAACAGAGTATAAAAATCTTTTTTCTCATATTTATTCAGAGGGCATTACAAAACTCAGTATTACAGATGCTATAGCAGAGTATGAAAAAACTCTTATAACTCCAAACTCTGCTTTTGACAAGTACCTTTTAGGTGATAAAGATGCTTTGACAAAGAAACAAAAAGAGGGATATGAACTCTTTAAGTCAAAGGGCTGTATCTCATGTCACAATGGTGTAAATATAGGTGGTAATTTGTATAGTAAATTTGGTGTTGTTGAAAATTCTAAAAGTAAATCTTTGGGTCGCTATAATATTACTGGTAAAAAACGGGACATATACTTTTTTAAAGTTCCTTCTCTAAGAAATATTGCACATACTGCTCCTTATTTTCATGATGGAAGAACTTCTAGTCTTAAAAAAGCTATCTCTATTATGGCAGAGTTACAGACAGGTCGTTTTGTATCTGAAGAAGAACTTAAAAAAATAGAATTATTTTTACATTCACTGAGTGGTGAACTTCCAAAAGATGGAGTTATATATGTCCCGTAAAGTTGACAGTATAACCATTACACTGCTTTTCAGCATAGTTTTTTTTCTAGGTATATTGTTTTATCTTAACGAAAAAAGTAAAAATGAGCAAAATTACTCCCAGTATCATAACAAACTAGAAACTTTAAAAGGTTTACAAAAAGATTTTGATGCTTTTATCTACAGTTCACTTAACTTCACAAACTATGATAATATATCTGCACAGTTGTTAGAATTTGATACTATTTTAGAAGAGTTACAGAGATCTGATATTTCTGATATATACAGTATGAAACTCCAAGAAGAACTTCAAAAAATTAGTAATGCATATGAAACACAGAGCGATATTTTAGAGTACAATAAATCACTCAATGCGATGATTGTTAACAGTATCCATTATCTTTATGATTTACGGGAATCAATCTTAGAAACCGAAGAAGCAGATGAAATACTTTTTCTTTTGATGCAACTTTTTTCTGGTTTAGAAGAGCAAAAAGAATTGTTAGGGACACTTCTGAAAAATATACCTGATGGAGATAATATTGATGTCACACTCTTTTATAAACATTCAAAAATATTGTTATCAAATATTCAAAATTTAGAAGAGCCTCTTCTTGAATATAAAGAGTTAAATATGGAAAATAAAATAATTACCACTATGTTAACTTTAGAACAAAGTAATGCTTTAAAATCAAAAAGGTATCAGCAGTTAAATCTATTTTTTATATTAGGAGTTATTATATTACTAAGTATTTTGATATTTTTATATCAAAAATCTTTAAGACAAAAAGAGCAGATGCAACTTGCTTCAACTGTTTTTGACAATACAGAAGAGGGAATTGTAGTAACTGATGTGAACCAAAAAATTATTTCAGTAAACAAGGCATTTGAAAATATACTTGGATATACAAGTGAAGAGTGTCAGGGTTTAACACCAAAAATATTTCAATCTCAAAATCATGAAGCACATTTTTATAAAAAATGTGGTCAGAAATAATTGAAAATGATGGTTGGAGTGGAAAAATTGAAGATAAGAAAAAAGATGGAACATTAGTCACTATATGGTTAAGTATAAGTGTCGTTCGTGATGATAATGGAGAAATTATCAACTATATAGCGATCCATACTAATCTTGAAAATATTATAAAATCTCAGGAACGTATAGACTTTTTGGCTTATCATGACTCTCTTACAAAACTACCAAATAGAATAAGCTTTGAAGAAAACTTAGAACACTCTTTAAAGTTTGCACATAAACATAGTGAAAAATTAGCGATTCTTTTTATAGATCTTGACCGATTTAAAGTTATTAACGATAGTTTAGGACACCATGTTGGAGATGAACTCCTCAAAGAGGTAGCACTAAGAATAAAGAGTGTACTACATGAAGTAAATACTTTATCTCGTGTTGGTGGTGATGAGTTTATTGTTATTTTAGATAATGTTGATAAGAATGAGCAAGTATCAAGTCTAGCAAGCTCTATATTGGAAACTCTCTCAACACCTATGGAAATCCATGGACACACTTTAACTACAAGTGCAAGTATAGGTATCTCTTTGTATCCCCACGATGCTAGTGATATTGTTACTCTCGTAAAGTATGCAGATAGTGCGATGTACAGAGCTAAAGAATTAGGAAAAAATCGTTATAACTTTTTTACACAAGAACTATCTAGCGATATTGACTACCGTCTTGAGATAGAACAAGAACTCAGAAATGCTCTCAAAAATGATGAACTTTATCTTAATTTTCAACCACAGTATACACTTAAAACGGGCATAGTAGTATCTGCAGAAGCTCTTGTTCGCTGGAAGAGTGAAAAGTTAGGGCAGGTGGGACCAGATAAGTTTATTCCCGTTGCTGAGGATAGTGGACTTATTATAGAAATAGGCGAATATGTGTTTAGAGAGTCATGTGCATTTTTAAAAGCTTCAAATGAAGCAGGACATGGGCTAGAACGTATTGCTATAAATGTATCTACACAGCAGTTTCATCAAGAAAATATAGTTGCAATATTTACATCAATAGTAAAAGAGTATGGACTTGACACAAAAAATGTAGAAATAGAGATAACAGAGCGCTATATAATGGAGTCAACAGAGGGTAATATATCTATCTTAGATCAGCTAAGAGAGAGTGGTTTTAAAATATCAATAGATGATTTTGGAACAGGATACTCCTCTATGAGTTACCTTAAAAAACTTCCTATCGATACTATAAAAATTGATAAATCATTTATAGATGATCTTCCTGATGGTGCAAATGATGTTGCAATTACAAATGCCATTATTGCACTCTCAAGTAGTCTAAACTATCATACTGTTGCAGAGGGGATAGAAAACCAAGAACAGCAGGATTTCTTATGTGAAAATGGCTGCGAGATAGGGCAGGGATACTTTTTTAGTAGACCTCTAGATAGAGAAAACTTTTTTATCTTCATGAAAAGTGTTCAAAGCAGAACAAAGAGTGAAACAGAAACATACTGTATTTAAAAACTATTACCTCCTATTAAGTCATTTTGACTATAATTAGTCATAATATAATAACTTTTTAGGACACTATTTTGAGCGCACAACCTTTTACACATTTACACCTACATACTGAATACTCCCTCCTAGACGGTGCCAACAAACTAGTAAACCTTGTAACAGAGGTAAAAGCCCTTGGTATGACCTCTGTTGCGATGACTGACCATGGAAATATGTTTGGAGCTATCGACTTTTACAAGCAGATGACAGCAGCTGGAATAAAGCCCATCATAGGGATGGAAGGATACATCCATAATGCAGAAGAGTTAAATGATAGAAGTAGTAGACAGCGTTTTCACATCTGTCTGTACGCGAAAAACAAAATAGGCTACCAAAACCTTATGTATCTCTCTTCTCAAGCGTATATCCATGGTATGTACTATTTTCCTCGTATAAATAAAAAACTACTTCGTGAGCATTCTGAGGGGCTTATATGTACCTCTGCTTGTCTTCAAGGTGAAGTCTCTTGGCACTTAAACCTTGCAAATGAACGTAATGTCAAAAACGGAGCTTTAGGTTATGATGGTGCATTAGAAGTGGCTCGTGAGTACCAAGAGATTTTTGGTGAAGATTTTTACCTTGAGCTTATGCGTCACGGTATCGGTGATCAGCTTTTCATAGATGAGCAGATACTTAAAATCAGCCGTGAGACGGGCATACGAGTAGTGGCTACAAATGACACTCACTATACTTATCCAAATGATGCTCAGTATCATGAAGCGTTTATGTGTATCGGGATGAATAAACTTTATGATGACCCAAATCGTATGCGTCACTCTGTTCATGAGTTTTATCTGAAATCTCCTGAGCAGATGGCACTTATTTTTGCTGATATTCCAGAAGCGATTCAAGCGACACAAGAGATAGCTGACAAGTGTGAAGCGTTTGTACCTATTGTTAAAACGCCAACACCTCCAAACTTTAAGTTCACAAAAGAGTATGCAAAAGAGGAGGGGCTTGACATAAACCATGAAGATGATGCTCCACTTCCACAAAATGCTACAGAAGATGAGAAAAAACTTCATATGCTCGGTGCAGATAAAGATGATGCAGAGTACTTTATCTATAAGTGCCGTGAAGGACTCGTTAATCGTCTAAAAATTGTGCCAGAGGAAAAACATGCTGAGTATAAAGAGCGTTTAGAGTTTGAGATGGACATCATCAACTCTATGAAGTTCCCAGGGTACATGATGATTGTTTGGGACTTTGTTATCGCTGCTAAACGCATGGGCATAGCTGTTGGACCTGGTCGTGGTTCTGCTGCTGGGAGTCTAGTCGCGTTTTCACTAGACATAACAGACATCGACCCAATGAAATATGACCTACTCTTTGAGCGATTTTTAAATCCTGAACGTGTGTCAATGCCCGATATCGATATGGACTTTATGCAGGCTCGTCGTGGGGAAGTTATAGACTATGTAGTTGAGAAGTACGGTCGAAATCAAGTAGCACAAATCATCACTTTTGGTTCACTTCTTGCAAAAGGAGTCATCCGAGATGTTGCTCGCGTTTTAGATATGCCACTCTCTCAAGCAGACAAAATGGCTAAACTCATCCCTGATGAACTCGGTATCACGCTTAATGGTAAAACAAAAGGTGGAGAGTTTAAAGATGGAGCTTTTCAAAAAGAGCCAAAAATCTCTGAACTTATAAACGAAGATGCAAACGCCAAGAGAGTTTGGGAGTTTGCTAAAAAGCTCGAAGGTCTTAAACGAAACGCAGGTATTCATGCAGCAGGAGTTGTTATATCTAACGAAGAGCTTTGGAAAAAAACACCTATCTACAAACCATCAGGTGAAAACACTTTCGTAACACAGTACTCACTAAACTATATGGAAGATATAGACCTTATTAAGTTTGACTTCCTTGGTTTAAAAACTCTTGATGTTATCCAAAACGCCATCAAACTTATCAAACGCCGCTATGACTTAGATGTAAACTGGGATGAGATAGATGTGGATGACGCTGGTGTTTATGCGGCCATCCAAACAGGTGAGACGGAGGGAATGTTCCAGATAGAATCAAGCGGTATGCAAGACTTGAACCGTCGTTTACGTCCTGATAATTTTGAAGACCTTATTGCGGTCTTGGCACTTTACCGACCAGGACCTATGGAGTCTGGAATGCTTGATGACTTCATCGAGCGTAAGCATGGACGTAAAAAAGTATTTTATCCATTTGAAGAGGTGAGTTTTGACTTGCTTAAAGATACACTTGGCCCAACTTATGGGATGATTGTTTATCAAGAACAAGTTATGCAGATAGTGCAAATTATCGGTGGTATGAGCCTTGGTGGAGCGGACATCGTTCGTCGTGCTATGGGTAAGAAAAAAGTTGAAGAGATGGAGAAGTATAACCGACT
>JALSMC010000229.1 GCA_026987995.1 Sulfurimonas sp.
GTTTGATAGCTGCTGAGTTTACACTTACCTTATCACAGCCTACATTGAGCAGTCCGTAGATATCATCAAGTTTACGTATACCACCACCAACAGTAAGTGGTATAAATATCTCACGTGCAACTTGTGCAACTATATCTACAATTGTGTCACGGTTATCGCTTGATGCCGTAATATCTAAAAATGTTAACTCATCAGCACCCTCTTCGTTGTAACGACGTGCAACTTCAACTGGATCACCGGCATCTTTTAGGCCAACAAAATTTACACCTTTTACAACACGTCCATCTTTCACATCTAAACAAGGAATAATTCTTTTTGCAAAATAATTCATACTTAAGATACCTTATGGGAAGTTCAAATTCCCTTATATTATATATTTTGAATTATACTACTTTAGACTTATAATTTGATAATATATTTAAGCTATGAATGTTTCATGTGAAACATTCATAATGTAGAGCTCTTAATATGCTCTTAATATAGATAGATATATAATGAATCCTAATATAAACGAGGAAGAATAAGAATGACAAAAGAAGATGTACTCAAACATTTAGGAGCAGCTAAAAGTGCACATATCAAGCTAGTGCAAAAAGCAAAATCCCTAATAGATAGTATAGATATGAGTGAACCGACATCACCTATTAATTTTAAAGAGTCTGATTTTGGAAAATGGTTTTATGGTGATGGTCAGAAACTCAGTGGACTTTCTAACAATCCTTTATCATGTATGGAAAATATGCAAAAGCAACATCTTGCTTTGTATGAGATAAATGAAAGTATTTTTAATATATATTTTGGAGAAAATCAAAAAGCTGGATTTTTTTCTAAAATGATGGGTTCTGCAAATAAACCAGTGGATGATGCTGGTAGAAAGCTGGCATTAGAGTATTATGAAAATATGCAAAGTACTTTAAACGATTTAGAGAGCGAGATAAGTAGACTAGAACGTCGCTTAAGTGCACTTTCAGAGGAAAAAATAGAAGCTTTAGGTTAAAATATGTGTTAAATAGTAGTAAATATAGCAATTCTTTATATTTATTACCTTTTTATAAGTATAATTAGTATAGTATAGCTTCAATGAATACTAATAGTGTAGTAGCGAAGAAGAAATTCGGACAAAATTTTTTAAAAGATCAATCCGTTTTGAGAAAGATCGTCGAAGCGATGCCCAAGAATGAGAATAAACTCGTTGAAATTGGACCTGGCTTAGGTGATTTAACTAAATTTTTAGTTGATGTCAGAAGTGTAGAAGCTTTTGAGGTAGATACCGATTTGTGTAAACTATTACAAAATATATTTAAAGAAGAGATCGATACCAAGCGACTCCACATAAACTGTGGGGATGTTCTACAAACTTGGAAGAGCACTTTAGTAGATGAAGCGTATGACTTAGTGGCAAACTTGCCCTACTACATAGCTACGAACATCATACTCAAAGCACTCGCAGATCCAATGTGTAAAAATATACTAGTAATGGTACAGTTAGAAGTTGCAGAGAAGTTTTGTGCATCAGCTGGTGAGAAAGTATTTGGAAGTTTAGGCATTATAGCCCAAACTGTAGGAACAGCGACAATAGTCACAAAAGTTCCCCCAACTGCGTTTGACCCACAGCCAAAAGTAGACTCTGCAGTTTTTCTCATACAAAAACATGCCGATAGATCAGATAAAGAGTTCGAGGATATGCTTAGAGTTGCATTTACGCAACCTCGAAAAACTCTTATGAAAAATCTTTCGCAAAAGTATGATAAAGAACTTCTAAAAGAAGCATTTGATAAGCTTCAGCTGATACATACGATTCGCCCTCATCAAGTTAGCACTCAGGACTATCACCAACTCTATAAAATAATATAACAAAGGAGTTTGGATGGAAGAAGAAAACAGAGGGTCAGAGCAAAATTCTGCACCTAAAACAGAAGCGAAACCAAATATGCAAGCTAACCCACAGGGAACTATGCAAGCAAAACCACAAACAAGTACAACTGAGTCTAAGCCAGAAGTAAACGCAGAAGCTAAAACAGAAGCAAAACCGGCACAAAATAGAAACAACAACAGAAACAACAACAGAAACAACAATAACCGTAGACCTAATAATAACCAAAATAGAAACGGTAATGGCGATAAACCAGCAGGTAACAAACCTAATAATAATCGTAATAGAAATAAAAATCGTCATCGTAGACAACCTACGCCAGTTGATGAAAACCTTAAAGCATTTGTTGCAAAAAATCAAGAAGCACATAAGCAGCGTCTTAATCCACACTATAAACTTGATCTTAATTCTAAGGCAAAAATCCGTATCACTCCACTAGGTGGACTTGGTGAGATTGGTGGAAACATCATGGTTATGGAGACTGATAACGAAGCAATTCTTATTGATATTGGTATGAGTTTTCCTGATGAGACTATGCACGGTGTTGATATTTTAATCCCTGATTTCTCTTACCTTAGAGAGATTAAAGATAAAATTGTTGCGGTAATCATTACTCATGCTCACGAAGATCACATCGGTGCAATGCCTTACCTTTATAAAGAGATGCAGTTTCCTATATATGGTACGCCACTTCCACTTGCTATGATTGGTAACAAGTTTGACGAGCATCATATTAAAGAGCATAGAAAGTTCTTTAACCCAATCGTTAAACGCCAAGTATATGAGATAGGAAATGATTTTAAAATTGAGTGGATGCACATGACTCACTCTATCATTGACTCTTCAACTATTGCCGTTACAACTGATGCGGGTACTCTTATCCACACAGGTGACTTTAAGATAGATTACACTCCTGTTGATGGGTATACTGCTGACTTACACCGTTTAGCTTACTATGGAGATAAAGGTGTTCTTTGTCTTCTTTCTGACTCAACAAACTCACATAACCCTATTGCAACAGGTTCTGAGTTAAGTGTTGCTCCGGCATTAGATAGAATCTTTTCTAAAGCAGAGGGACGTATACTTCTTTCTACTTTTAGCTCAAACATTCACCGTGTTCAGCAAGCTATTCAGTATGGTATTCAGTATGGTCGTAAGATCTGTGTTATTGGTCGTTCAATGGAGAGAAATATTGAACTTGCAATGCAGTATGATTATGTACGTTTTAATAAAAACATCTTTGTTGATCCAGATGAAGTTGCACAACTTGAAGATAAAGAAGTACTTATTGTTACAACTGGTTCTCAGGGTGAAACAAATTCAGCTCTTTTTAGAATGAGTATTGGTGAGCATAGACATATTAAAATCAAACCATCAGATTTAATTGTTCTTTCATCTCGTGCTATTCCTGGTAACGAAGGTTCTATCTCTGCTATGCTTAACAACATTCAGCGTGCAGGTGCAAGTGTTGCTATGAGTAAAGATATTCACGTATCAGGTCATGCTTCTATGGAAGAGCAAAAACTTATGCTGCGTTTAGTTAATCCTAAGTTCTTCTTACCTATCCACGGTGAGTACAATCATGTTATGCGTCACCGTGAAACGGGTATGATGTGTGGCGTTCCTGAGAGAAATATCTTACTTATGACAGATGGTGAGCAGATAGAAATAGCACCAAAATACATGAGAAAAGTTAAAACTGTAAAAACAGGTAAGACTTACATAGATAACCAAAACAACCACAAAATTGATGATGACATTATCTTAGATCGTCAAAAACTTGCATCTGATGGTGTAGTTATGATAGTTGCTGAAGTAAGTGAGCAAAACTCTAAGATGTTAGCGAAGCCAAAAGTAACTACATTTGGTATAGTTCCAGATAGACTCGATAAAGCATTTGCTAAAGAGATAGAAGATGTACTAGAGATCTTCTTAACTAACATCAAACCAGGACTTATCGAGAACTCTCGTGCATTAGAAAATGATGTTCGTCAAGTTGTTCGTAAACACATCTTTAGAAAGATGAAAAAGTATCCTCTTATTGTTCCACATATGCTTGTGCACTAAAGAACTGAACTATTTTTAAAAGGAGAGCAATATGATGCTCTTCTTGCTCCTCTTTTTTACTTTTATCGCATTTTAATTCTTTTAAGTATATAGTATAAAGATAAGCTTTATTTAAAAAGGGGTTGTTGTGCCTAAATTTTTTTTACTCTTACTATTTTTTTTCATTGTTCCTCTGTTTGCAGAGAAGAGTCCTTCTGATGTTTATAGTCAATCTGTTGTACTTGAAAGAATTGTCATTACTCTACGTAAAGAGAATGGTATTAATGAAAAACTTCCCTTTGTTGCACTACAAAAAGCAAAACGTCCACGACATGTTTTGCAAAAAACCCTTGAGGTACTCACTAAAGTAAATAAATATCGTGAACTCAAAGGTTATGGTAGCATTACTCTACCGCCTGTACCTTCACGTGATATCACTCCTGAAGATGTTTACTATAATGTACTGCGTTTAAAAAAAGAGGTAGCATTTCTTTTAAAAGAGCAATCACAAGTTAAAAAAAACCTTTTTACACTCAAAAAATATACAAACAAAACACCAAGTGATGTTTATAAAGTACTATGGGGTATCTCTCTTGGTTTTGATGCCCTCATAGGGCAGGGTTTTACACCTACTGATGTTTATGCCTTAAGTGAACAGATACTTAAAAGAGTAAAGTTTTTACGTAAGTTACAATGCATCAATAGCTCCGTAGTAGTCCCAGAAAAAAAAGAGAACCTTCATCCAAACCATGCACTCTACACATCATTAGAACTACTAAAAAAAATTCATACTATAGAGAAAAAACTTTGGATGCCACCTGTTCCTATTGTTGCAGCAAAAGAGAAAGTAATTAGTCCTACGGAGGTGTATGATTCCTTGCAAACAGTCAATGCAGAGCTTAACAGAATCTCATGGCGTTTAGGAGTAGAGCGACATTTTGAAAATATAGAGCCAGATGAAGAGAAGACACCAAGTGATGTTGTTCAAAACCTCGAGTTTGCAATTGCCCTGCTTCCCTCTTTTGACTTTAATGAGGGGGTAAATCAGTATCCTATTGACTCACTAAAAAAGAGTCCAAATGATGTTTTTGCTCTTTCAGAGTATATTTTAGAGAAAATCAATGCTATCAAAGCAGATAAAGGGATACGAAAAACACCCAAAGAAACACAGTATATCTATGGATTGAAACCTATTCATGTTTATGTGAAAGGGATAGAAGCACTTGAAAAAGTGCAAAAACTTAAAATTTTAGAGGGTTCACATATCTCTGAATCTCCTGAATCGCCAGATAGAAAAATTTCTCCTAGTGAAGTGTATGAGTTGATTTTACGCTTAGACGATGAGTTGAGTTTGCTCTATCCAAACAGTGCAAAACAAGCATATAGAGAAGTTCTCGATAAAAAAGAGTATAGTGATAAAACACCTTCGGATGCTTACAATAATCTCTGGAAAATCACCTATCAACTAGATACGATACTCAATCAAGAGTACACACCAAATGAGACCTATGTATTGGCACTCAAGATCAATAAAGATGTGCAAAATATCGTAAAATATTTTTTAAATAAAAAGGTAGTAGTAAAGAAAAAAGAAGTTCTTTCTAAGCGTCCCCATGATGTGTTTAATCAATCAAAAAAAGTGCTAGAAAAACTAGAACAGATAAAAAAGCGAGGAAATATTGAGTCAGTAAGAGTTGCACTGCCTAAAGATAAACATATCACACCTACTTCTGTATATAATGCTCTTCGCATTATTAGTGCAACAATATCAGAGATTAATGTTGCATTTGGTATTGGGCATATTACTATTGCAAATGTTGATACAAAAGGGAAAACCCCCTCTGATGTATATGAGATAGTCGAGCAAACGAATGAGCTTTTAGAGTATCTTTTTAAAGATAGTAGTTATGAAAATTAGTCTCTCTACAAAAGTTGCATTAGGGACATTTTTTGTTGCAGGTATTGGTGTTCTTATGGTTGCATTTTTATCTTATGCACAAATAAGTAGTTATTTTAAAGAGAATATCTTAAATACATTAGCATTTGAGCTCAAAGATAATATTGAAATTATGAAAAAAAATATTACTGATATCAAAAAAGATGCTAAATTATTGAAGTTTAATAAAAATATAGCACCCATAAAACGTTCTCTTGAGAATAACTATCATTATGATGCAAAGAGTAATAAAACACTCAAAGGACTTAAAGAGGAGCTAGGGGATACATTTAAATCTGTTCTTGAACATAGTGAGGCATATTTTAATATTCGACTCATAGCCAGAGATGGTGAAGAGTTAGTGGTAGCATTGCGGGATGGAGAGGGCACTGTTTTTGTTCAGAAGAAAAAGCTCTTACAAAATAAAGCAAAACGTCCCTACTTTCAAGATGCAATTAGTCTAAAAGATGGAGATTTCTATGTCTCAAAAATCAATCTTAACAGAGAATATGGCAAGATAGTCTATCCTCATATACCAACAATTCGTGTGGCCACTCCTATTTACATAGACAAAGAACTTTTTGGTATCATAATTATCAATGCAAATATAAACAAACTATTTACACCTTTAGTAAACAATACACTCTCTGAACAGAGAATTTATTTGGCAAATGAGGATGGATACTATCTTTTTCATGAAAATATAGAGAAAACTTTTGGTTTTGACTTGGGAACAGAAGATAAGCTAGCAACTGATTTTAACCTACAGATAAAAAAATATTTTGGTGGACATATTGCATTTGTTTTTGATACTTTTGAGTTAAACAGCAGAGAGAGACTCTACGTAGCACTCACTACAACAGACAAATTTTTGAAAGAGCAATCCTTTCAGTATAAACAAAAATTAGGAATTTATGTATTAGGGGTTTCACTCTTTATAGCTGTTATGACACTACTCCTTGTGCAGTATTTGATAGTGCCGATTAGACGATTAACAAAGAGCGCTAGAAGTATTGCCGATGGAAAAGATAATGATACAGATCTTTTAAATATTGATTCAAATGATGAGCTAGGAGAACTCTCCTTTTCTCTGCAGAAGATGTTTGATACACTTCAAGAATCTAAGAGAAGTGTAGAGAAACAGGTAGAGGAGCGAACACGAGAGCTTAACGAACTCAATGAAAATCTTGAAAAGATGGTTACAAAAAAAACTGATGAAAATATAAGGCAACTCAAAGCTATGGAAGAACAAGCAAAGATGGCTTCTATGGGGGAAATGATTGGAGCAATTGCACATCAATGGCGCCAGCCTCTTAATGAGATATCTGTGAGTATTCAAAACCTTCGTTATGATTATGAGGATGGTCTTGTGGATGAGGCATTTATAGAGAAGTTTATTGCTAAAAATAAAAAAGTGATAGAGTTCATGTCCCATACTATCGATGATTTTAGGAATTTTTATAGAGTAGATAAAACAAAAAAGCCTTTTGATGTTAAAGAGGCGGTAGAAGCTACCATCTCTCTGCAATTAGCACAGCTGAAGAACAATGATATTGACATTCTTGTAGAGGGTAAGAGTTTTATTGTAAATGGTTTAAAAAATGAGTTTCAACAGGTAGTGCTTAACATTATAAATAATGCAAAAGATGCACTCCTTGAAAATGGTGTTGCAGATGCCAAAATATGGATAATTCTTAAAGATAATAGTGTTAGAATAGAAGATAATGCAGGAGGTGTGCCTCTTGAGGTAATTGATAGGCTTTTTGAGCCATACTTTACAACAAAAGAACAGGGAAAAGGAACTGGGATGGGACTTTACATGTCGAAGATGATTATAGAAGAGAATATGAAGGGGAGAATTAGTGTGCACAACAGCGATGCAGGTGCTATATTTAGGATAGAATTTTATGAAAAAAAATAGTATATCGATTCTGTATGTCGAGGATGAAAATAGTGTCAGGGAGATGCTTGGACATTTTATAGGACGTTTTTGTGAGTCTATTTATACTGCAGCAGATGGTGCGGAGGGACTTGCACTCTATGAGCAGCATAGAGTAGATATTGTTATCTCTGATATTAAGATGCCAAAGCTCAATGGTATAGAGATGGTTGAGAAGATTAAAGCGATGAATCCTGAACAGATTGTTATCTTCACAACAGCACATATAGATAGTGACTACCTCTTTCGTGCGATAGAGTTACAAGTTGGTGCTTATGTGCCAAAGCCTGTAGATCTTGATATGCTCAAAGACAATATCGATAAAGCAATTAGAGAGTTAGAGTCCCGCACGGCACTAAAACGTCTTCAAGAGAGTGAAGAGAAGTTTAGAAGAGTAGCTAATATGGCACATATGGGGATTATGATCTATAAAGAGTATTTTCTTTATGTGAATGATGCCTTATGTGAGATGACAGGCTACAGTAGAGAGGAATTACTTGCTATGCATCCTTGGGAAATTGCACCAAAAGAGCAGCAGAAATATTTTAAAGATATAGCAATGCGAAGACTTAAAGGAGAGCATTTCCAAGCAAGGTACAATGACCTTACAATACCGACAAAGAACGGCGAACTAAAAACAATACGTGTAAATGCTGATACTATGAAGTATGAAGATGGTTATGCAGGTTTTAGTACTATGGTTGATGTGACAGATATAGTCCATACAAGCAAAAGGTTAAAACAATTAGCACAGGCGATGGAGCAGATGGATGAGATGGTTCGCATTAGTGACACAAATGGTACTATCTCTTTTGTAAATGAGGCACTTACAAAGCATACAGGGTATAAAAAGAGTGAACTCATTGGAGTGAATAATAATATTTTCCAATCTGGTAAGCACTCCAAACAGTTTTATGCAAATTTTTGGGAAAAAATACTCTCAAAAAATCCCCATCAGATAACATTTGTAAATAAAAAGAAAAATGGTGAACTCTATTATGAAGAATTAACCGTAACACCTATACTTGATGAAGAGGGTGAGATAGAGTATTTTGTATCTACAGGTAAGGATATTACACAGAGACTTGAACTTGAAAAAAAACTCCAAGAGTTAGCAACAGTAGATACACTGACAGGTGTGTGGAATCGTTATAAGACAAACGAGTATATTGATGATGCATTGATAAAGAATAGACGCCATAAACGCAAACTAGGACTGATAATGTTTGATATCGATCACTTTAAACATGTAAATGACACATATGGGCACGATGTCGGAGACATTGTTTTAAAGGAGTTTGCTGCACTTATTAAGAAGTCGATACGAGAAAGTGATAAGTTTGGTCGATGGGGTGGTGAAGAGTTTATGCTGTTGAGTGAAGAAACAAAAGAAGAGAATATTGTACTCTTTTCTGAAAAGCTCTGTAGGATAGTAGAGGCACCCTAATAATTCCATACCAAATTAGACAACAAGCCAAATTGCTCTATAATTAGGTACTTTAAAGCGAAAAAGTCACACTTAAAACTTTCACCTACTAGGTGTGACTTTTTCCAACACGGAAGAATTATGCCACAAACAATATTAAAATTTAGACTAGAATCCACAAACGAAAAATTAACACCAAGAACAGGTATCGCAATACTAGGTGAACACCTCAAAGGTATGAACTTAGAGAGAATTTGTAATTCCAATATGCCTCAAGCTAAAAGAGCAAATGGATATAGTGCATTTGAATTTATCTATCCTCTAATATTAATGCTTCATAGTGGTGGTCGTGTACTTGATGATATCAAGGAGATAAGAGAAGATACTGCACTTTCAACACTTCTAAAAATGGACAATATCCCAACTGCATCTGCTATCGGGAAATATCTTCATAAGCATAAACTCAACGGCAGAGATGCCATCAGAAAAATAGATAAAGAGTTTCTCAAAAGATATCTTAAAAGCATTTCAAATGAAGAATTGATTTTAGATATTGATGCAACATTTATCGAAGCACATAAAAACACAGCTAAATGGTCTTATAAAGATGCACCTGGTTATATGCCTATGGTAGGACACATTAACGGAGGCTATGTAATTGATGTAGATTTCAGAGAGGGTAGCGAAGCACCTGCAAAAGAAAACTTAGAGTTTATAAAACAGTGCCAACAACAACTTCCATTAGGTATAAAATTTGATAGATTTAGAGCAGACAGTGCATCATATCAAGCAAGTATCTTTAACCACTGTGATACAGAGAATATTCTATATACTGTTACAGCTAAAAAATCTAAAACAATGTTTGATTCAATCTATGAGATAGAAGATTCTAAATGGAAACAATTCACTCAGAGAGAAAAAGTATTTGAGTTTATACATTCAATGCAAGATACAGATAATGCATTCAGAGTAATTGTAATTAAAGAAGATATAACTCCTACTCTGCCGACATTAGAAGAGTATATATCAGATGAAGTGATGGCTCAACATGAAGATGAAATTTATTACTGCATAGCTACAAACGATAATAATTCAACCCAAGAGGAGATAATTAAACTACATCGCCAAAGAGGTGAAACAAGCGAAAACAAAATCAAAGAGTTGAAAAATGGTTTTAATATGAGTTATCTTCCAACATCAAACTTTGAAGCAAATGCATTCTACTTTGCTATAGGTACTTTAGCTTACAATCTATTTTTATTGTTCAAACAGATTTTAGATAAAAGCTTTCAAAAATATACAGTTAGAACTATCCGATATAAACTTTATAACATCGCTGGTAAGGTTGTTAGCCATGCCAGAGAGCTAACTTTAAAAGTGAATGAACAGTTTAGAGAGTTACTGCAAAATATAAGATATAGAGCTTATTCAGAGTGTTTACAATGATAAATGTAACTCATTTAAATTCACATATTAAAAAACTACATACAGGATACTATTGTCAAAAAAAGCTCAATATTGCAAAAAGTATCTCAATTTTAATAAAGATAGAGTAAGAATATGTAAAAAATAATTTTATAGCCTAAAGAGGCACTATTTCTCTGAAAAAAAGATAGATTTCTAGAATTTGCATGGTGTTGCTTATGCTATGGATTTATTTGGGCTTAAATTCTTCAATACTTTTATG
>JALSMC010000230.1 GCA_026987995.1 Sulfurimonas sp.
ACTGATAAAAATACCCTTTTGAAGTTATCCACTAGTTTGATTTAAGATAGCAATATCGGCTCTTTAAGGTGTGATTTATAGGTGATGTTTTCTTTATATTTTTGAATCTTTTCTGCGACTTTAAAGAGTTCCGTATTGAGTACATTATAATCAAAAGGTTTGATAATATATCCATCTACATGAGACTTAATAGCTTCCATTAGGTAGTTTGAGTCAATATGTGCAGTAGTGATAACAATAGGAACTTCACTATCTACTTCTCTTATTTTACTTATCATGTCCGACCCATTCATCTTAGGCATTGAGATATCTGTAAGAACAATATCAAAATTGTTTTTATTAAATAGCTCTAAACCTTCTAAACCATTTGAGGCGAGAGTAACGGAGGCAAAAAGCTTTTGTAGATAAAGTCCCATAGACTTTTGAATATCAAGTTCATCTTCTACATAAAGTATATTTAAATCTGTAGTAAACTTTTTTAATTCTTTAATATTGACCATATTTATTTATTGCCTTTTTTTTCAAAATCATAAGGTAATTTTATCTCAAAACAGACACCACTATTTTTATTAAATGCTATTATAGTACCCTTTAAGTGTTTTTCTATGATTGTTTTACTCATATACAGACCTAAACCTGTACCATTTTTTTCATCTTTAGTAGTAAAATATGGATTAAATATTTCATCCATGATCTCCTTATTTATACCACCTGCATTGTCACAAACAGTAATTTTTATACTATTTTCATAAGATATAAGTTGAATTTTTATCTCTTGCTTATCTATATCTTTATCTATAAATGCTTCTTTAGCATTTTTTATTATATTGATTAAAACTTGCATTAACTCTCTAGAAAAAGTTTTTATTTTTACCGAAACATCAATATCTAGTGCTAAACTTATATTATTGTTCTTTAATGACTTACCAATTATGGCTAAAGTTTCATCAATCACTCTTTTAATGTGTACTTCATCAGGATGTCTGTTTGGCTTAAAGAACTCTCTAAAATCATCTATAGTTTGAGAGAGCTCTTGTGTTTGCTTGATTATATCTTTAGATATCTCTACAAGCTCATCATTATCAAGCAGGTCAAGCTCTATATCTGCTTGTATATTATTAGCATCCATCGCAATAACACTGATGGGTTGGCGCCATTGATGCGCTATCATACTTATCATCTCACCCATTGCAGCATGACGAGACTGTGCTATCATTATCTCTTCTTGTTCATGTAGTTCTGCTGCTTGTGTTTTTTCCTTTGTTATATCTGTATGAAAACCAACCATACGAATAGCCTCGCCTTTCTCATTAAAAAAAGTTTTCCCACGATCAAGTACCCATACCCAAGAGCCGTTCTTATGTCGAAGACGGTGTACTGTATGGTACTCATACTCAGGATTTGCATGTGCCTTAGCAACTTCTTCAAGTGCATCTTCCAAATCATCAGGATGCACTCTACTCTCCCAAGTCTCAAACTCATTTTTTAGTTCATCATCTTTATATCCAAGCATCTCTTTCCAGCGAGGGGAGAAGTAAATGGTGCCCTCGGCTATATTCCAATCCCAAAGACCATCATTTGTTCCTTCTATAGCTAATGCATACTGTTTGTTAAACTCTCTAAGTCTTCGCTCATTTTTACGAATCACATTCAAATACTTCTTAATCCTATTGCGAATATATAACATGAAAAGTATGAAAAAAGCAACAGTAAAAACACTTAGACTAATAATAACTCTATTAAAACTTAAAAATGTTTCATGAGCATTTTTTTGAAAAGTATTTGCCTTTGTGTGTGCATATTTGTAAAGTAAGCCTGCTGATTCTTCAAGGCTTTTTACATGTTCAGCACCTTTGTTTTTTGTTATAAACTCTGCCTCTTCAAATCTATTTTCTTCTATAAGCCTTATAACCTCATCACGAATTGGCTTCCATTGATGAAAAAGTTCTTTTGTTTCTTTCTCTAGTGCTACACCCTTATCTCCTAAAATATCATTTTCTATACTTTGAAGAGTTTTATAAACTACTTTTTCCTCTGTGTCTACTTTATCTATAAAAATGTGTCTCTCTTTTACTGTTGATGAAAGTACAATATCCTTCATATCTCTATGTATCTTAATAACACTTTTTTGCACTAGTAAAGCGGCATTAGAGACTTTGAGTGGATGGTCATAAATACTTTCAACTGTTATATGTAACTTATCTATAGTATAAAGACTTACTATATTTACTAGAAGGACAAACACTACACTAACTATCGCGAATATAGTTATTATTTTTCCTTCATTGTTTGGATTCATATATTTCATGTATCTCCTTAATACAACTCATCTAGTAAATCACTTCCACATTCTAACTCATCCAACCACTCTAAAAATAGCTCAATATTATCATCTTTAAAAACAAATCCATGCTGAGGGACTATCATACTAATGTTGAGTTGTCTCATCTCTCTCACCCAAGCTCTACATAATTTGTTTGAGCCCATATAGCGTTTATGAAAACCTGCTAAATGCTCTTTATGCTCTTCAAAGTTCTCTACCTGTTTGTGTTCAGGAGATGAAACTATAGCGGCTCCTATATCTCCCGAGAAAACTATTTTAGATTTTGTATCATAAAGGGAGAAGTTACCAGGAGAGTGTAAAAAGTGTGCAGGAATAAACTTTATATAATCCTCCCCGAACTTCAACTGTGCACCCTTATCTGCCAAAGGCATCACCCGACTCATCTCCGTAAAACCATAGTGACTCATAAACCTAATCCAGATAGAGCTCATAATAAACTTCGCTTTAGTACTGATGGACCACTGCCCGATAGAGCCTGCCACATCAGGGTCTTGATGAGAAAAGAAGATATATTTAATATTTTCTATCTCTACATGCTCACTTACAGCCTCATACATCTCATCAAAAATAGCCTCACTTCCTGGATCTATCAAAAAACCAGCACCATTTTTTACTATAAGGTATTGATTTACAGAGAGATAAGCATCTTCATGTGACTCATCATCAAAACTAAACATAATATACTTGTGTGATTCATCCTCATATAGTATTTCATAATTTTTATTATCCATTTTGCATCCCCTTAATTTCTCGAATGAGTTCCATCTGTCTTTTTGTGATGTACTTCACTAAAGCACTCTTTTTTAAATCTTTAAACATAAAAACAAGACTAAAACTACGTTTTGACTCTTGCTTTCTAAATAGTGTCGCTTTTGTGTTAATGATGAGAGGTTTCTTATCTAACTCTAAAACCATATCTAAGACCACTTCACTCTCTTTATCTAAACCAGGAGGCAACATTCCTAACTTTAATTTTACTGCATCAAGTGATATATCTTCTATCTCTGTGTCACCCTGATATTTTCTCTCATCTACAAAAAGAGAGACTGTCTGCTTTCCACTAGGAACTACACGAATAGTTTTTCTTGTAATAGGAGAAGTAGGTACAAACTTGAGTGTTTTAAAAGATATACTCTGCGTCTCAAAACTTATTCTGTCTATATTTGATGCTTCTATTGCATGAGGCAGAGCATCTGAAACTATGAGTGTTTTTTGCTCTATCTGTACTGCTTTTTGTTGCATATATGTTGTTTTTATATCTAAGATACCATCTTCGATACTAGCTATTAAACTGTCATTTGTAATACTCAGACCTTTATAGTAGTTATGTAACTCTATCTTGGCATGATTGCGTTGTATAATCTCTAAAAACTTATATATAGCTGCTGTGTTAGAAGCCACATCATCTTTTTCACTCTCTCTTGCATCAAACAACTTGAGTAAATTTAGCTCTGTAATGTCGTCAAATGATAAAACACCATAACCCTCTTTTTCAGGTATTGGCTGATACTTGATGATAAAGTGACAAGTTTTATCTTCTTTATTTTTCATCTTAATGTTATAGAGTTTATTTGGATTGTTTTTCACTACTTCTAGTGCATCAGTCTCATCATGGTTATACAAAAAGTCTTGATGCTCTAAAAACCTATCTCCAAGCAGTGCTAAATGTTCTTTACACTCATCTACTGACTCAAAACCAAAGAACTCCAAGAAAGTGTCATTTGCTAAGACTACATTTGATTTTTGAAGTAAAACGACCATAGAACTT
The DNA here is from genome assembly GCA_026987995.1 of Sulfurimonas sp. Classification (GTDB taxonomy): domain Bacteria; phylum Campylobacterota; class Campylobacteria; order Campylobacterales; family Sulfurimonadaceae; genus Sulfurimonas. The sequence goes on from JALSMC010000230.1 coordinate 4,113, forward strand.
TGGTATTCAAAGATATTTTTGAGATGCATTTGAAACATTCTTTCATGCTGCTCTTGCTTTATTTTCATTACTGTTTCATAGAGTACTTCTGAAAGTTCTGCGACATTTACAGGTTTTTTTAAAAAGCGAAATATCCCAAGCTCAATCCCCTCTAAAAGATACTCTTTATCATCATAGGCTGACATTATTATGATTTTTGTCTCAGGATGAATCTTATGAATATGCCGACTCAGTTCCATCCCATCCATATTAGGCATTTTTATATCCGTAATAACTATAGGAAAGTGTTGTTTTTTAAAGAGGTCTAAACCTTTCTTCCCATCCTCCGCTAAAGAAACATGTGCAAAAAACTTTTTTAATAATTTTACAGCATTATTTCGCAGTGCTGTGTTATCTTCTACATAGAGGATACTGAGATGTTTGGTTAGGCTTTGTAGCTCTTTTAAGTTCGTCATGACATCTCTGCATCATTACTAATGAAAACATCAGAAACACGATTTTTACCTTTTGATTTTGCATCATACATTGCAGCATCTGCATTAGCGATTAAATGTTCTGTACTATTGTCACACTCCCACAGTGTTGCAACACCAAAACTACAAGTAAACCTGTGAATAGGTTCGAGCTTCATAGATTCAACCGTAACTCTTAATTTCTCAGCTAACCGCAGTGCTCCTTCTTTATCAAGCATAGGAGTCACAATAATAAATTCCTCACCTCCCCATCTTGCCACACTATCACTGCCACGTACTTCACTTTGTACTTTGTGTGCTAATGCTTGGAGTACTTTATCTCCTATCTCATGCCCATAGTAATCATTTATTTTTTTAAAATCATCTATGTCAAAGAGGATTAAAGAGAGCGGGGTTTTATATCTATTTGCTTTACTTGCTTCTTCTTTGAGTATTTCATTTATTTTTCTTCTATTGTACAAAGATGTGAGTGGATCTGTGTTTGAGAGTAGTTCTAAACTTTGATAGGAGTGTTCTAGTGCTATCTCCATACTAACAATCATCGCAGCTATAGTAAGTGAAGCAAAAACAAGTCTAAAAAAGGCTATCATATCCCACATACCATGATTCCATACCCCAATATTTATATATGCCAAGGTAAAAATGATTCCCAAATATATAGCACTGAGTAGTGTTCCCTTTTTTAGTCCAAGAAGAGTAATAGAAACTATAGGAAACAACTGACTCCAAATAAGTCCAAAACTCGTATTTTGATTCACATATACAAAGGCGATGAAGAATACAAAAAACTCAACTATAACAGCATTACGAACCCGCCCGATTTTTTTGTTATATCGTAAATCTATAAGTAAAAGAGTAGAAACCAATGCTCCTGCAAAGTTTAAATATGCAGTAGTATGATGTCCCACAGCATAATTAAATGCGATAAAAATAAGAAAAATAAAAGTGGAAACAGATAAAAAGATATTTAAAAGCACTAAATGTCGTATTAAACGGCTATCGTTTGTCTCTATATCTGAAGTAAGTATATTCTTTAACAAGTATGCTCCTATAGAACTTCTACTTCATTATAAAACCTTCTGTATTAAAAAGTAATTAAGAAGAACAAGAAAGTTTGATGTTTTTAGACGAGAGGGGTACTGCTTTGCATAAATATTCTAGTCCTTCATGTTCATCAAATGGTTTATATGCCACCTTGAGTAAGTCATTTACCATACTAAAGTCATCAGCTTGTGCTTTTTCTATGGCTTCTTGAAGTATATGGTTTTTTAATATATATTTCGGATTTATAGCTAACATATTCTCATGGCGTTTCTCTGTTGACACATCTTCTTTTTCTAAACGCGACTCATACATATTTAACCACTTCTCTAGATGCTCTGTATTTATACAGATATCTAGTAAGGGAAATTTATTGCCCTTATATCGTGAGAGTATTCTAAAAAAGAGTGTGTAGTCAACACTTGCCATCTCTAAAGAGCGAAACAGCTGGTAAATAAGATTTTCATCCTCTGCATCTTGCATCTGTAAACCCAGTTTTTTTTGCATTATTTCACTATACTCTCTCTCTAGCAGTGGGCGAAAGAGATCATCTAAAATCTCATCCATCTCATCATAGTTTATAATGGGTGAGAGTGCTACGGCTAAACGCTCTAAGTTCCACTGTGCTGTTGCTGGTTGGTTTGAAAATCTATACTGCCCATCTACATCCGTATGGTTGCAAATATACTCTTTTTTATAGTCATCTAAAAAAGCAAAAGGTCCGTAGTCTATTGTTCTACCATCGATGGACATGTTGTCTGTGTTCATAACGCCATGGTTAAAACCTACACTCTGCCATTTTGCTATTGTTAAAGCTGTGTTTTTTACTATCTCAGCATACATTTTCAAGTATGCATTCTCTTCACCTTTGAGATGAGGAAATGATTCAGCTATAACATAATCAGCTAAAGTTTGAAGTTTTGAATGCTCCCCTGTAGAGTTAAAGTACTCAAATGTTCCAAAACGCACCCATGTAGGAGAAAGCCTTAAGACTAATGCCCCTTTCTCCCATCTAGCACGTGCTACATCTGTATCACTTCCTATAAGGGCTAAAGCACGAGTAGTACTTATACCCAAACCATGCATAGCCTCACTCACAAGGTACTCACGTATAGATGAGCGAAGAACTGCACGTCCATCACCTTGACGAGAGTACTCTGTAAGCCCTGCCCCTTTTACTTGCAAGTTCCAGCCATTAACTTTACCAAGATTTATAGCACGACCATCGCCTAAACGCCCTGCAAAATGCCCAAACTGATGTCCAGAGTAACACATAGCAAAAGTTTCACTGCCCTCTAGTTTTTCACTTCCATTTATAATGCACAAGAGTTTATCATCAAGGTTTAAATCTTCATCGACTCCGAGAAGTTTTGCAGCATCCTGCGAAGTAGAGATAATAAAAGGTTTATCAAGTGGTGTTGGCTCTACTTTTGTATAAAAAGGAGCTTCTAGTTCTAGGTATGGGGTGGTAAGTTTTAGGTTTGAGAATTTCATATTATGGTTTTATCAAAAGTGAGATTAAACATAACTACAATAATTTTTTAGCTTCTCTTTTAGAGGATAATTTTAAGATAAATTAACTAAAATCACCTTATGAATAAAAACCTACAAACAGTATTTAATTACCATCAAACTACAAAACACTCCCAACAGAGATATGCCCGTTCTCTTGGATATATGGACTGGCAAACGCAGCCTAACCCTTTTAGAAGTTATAATGGAGCGGAGAGTTTTCTTCTACCTTTAGCCTTAGAAAACTCTACTCTTCCCTATCATTTACTTGATTCTGACCTGCCCTCTGCTCCACTTCTCAAAGAATCACTCTCTCAACTTTTACAGTTTTCTATGGCAATTGCTGCTTGGAAGGTTTCAGGTGAGAGTTCATGGGCTGTTAGATGTAATGCTTCTAGTGGTAACTTGCATCCAACAGAGACTTATCTTATTTTACCACCTACTTTAGAAGAACAAAAAAATAAAACATCTGTCTTTCACTACACAGCTAAAAATCATGGGCTTGAGATATTAAGTTCATTTGATACAGGTTTTTGGGATACCTTACCCAAAGGAAGTTTCCTTATGGGACTCTCTGGTATCTCATGGAGAGAAGCTTGGAAATATGGTGAGCGTGCGTTTAGATATGTAAACCTTGATGCGGGGCATGCTTGGCAATCCATAAATGTATCTTCAAAGATGCTCGGATGGAAAGTCACACCTCTTAGCAATGTAAGTGACTCAGATATTGCAACTCTTTTAGGCTTAAACCAAGAGAAAAGATTTTTTGAGAGGGAACATGCAGATATGCTTTTTGTAGTCTCCCCTGAAGTTGTAGACAATGCTTTAAGTATTGAGAGTTTACTTGGAGATGTTCCACTAGCCTTTGATGGTATAGCAAATAAACTCAGTCCAACAATGGAAAACTGGGAGATAATAGCAGAGGTAGAAAATGCCACTTCTGTGATGCAGGTAGCACAAAAAAATGTAGCCAAGAGTAAAGTTACACCCGAACCCACACAAGAGTCTAAAAAAGTAATCATGCAAAGAAGAAGTATCCATGTTATGGATAAGGTTCGTTCTGTTATCACTAAAGATGAGTTTCATACACTTTTAGCAGGTTGTGCAAATTCTCTCGATGGCAAAGAAAATGCAGCCCACTTGGCTATTTTTGTACATCGTGTAACAGGGTACGAGTCAGGTATTTACATACTAGTTCGTAACGAGAGAGATAAAGTTGCACTTCAAGAGCAGATGTTCACTGCGTTTAAGTGGGAAGAGTGTGAGTTTGATGGTCTGTATCTTTTAGATGAAAGAGATGCGATGGTAACAAGTCAAACAATTAGCTGTTCTCAAGAGATAGCAAGTGATGGTGCGTTTAGTCTAGGAATGTTATGTAACTTTTCAGAGCAGTTAAACACTTATGGGGCCCATAGATACAAAGAACTCTACTGGGAATGTGGTGCTATAGGGCAACAGCTTTATCTTGACGCAACTTCAATGGGTCTTAGTGGAACAGGAATAGGATGCTTCTTAGATGATATGATGCACTCTGTTTTAGGTTTAGAGTCAAATGAGTTTCAAGTGCTGTATCACTTTACTGTTGGAAGAGGTTATGTTGATAGTCGTATTCAAACGCAAGTGGCGTATGAAGAAAGATAACTAAGAAAGGAATAAAGTAAGTTTGTAACTTACTTTATTTTTGCTACGATAGATTCCGCTGTAAAACCAAACTTCTCAAAAAGTAGTCCCGCAGGTGCTGAAGCACCAAATGTATCCATAGCTATCACAGTGTCTGCAAGTCTATACCACTCTAAACCACGAGCGGCTTCAATAGCTACAGTTTTAGTACCTTCTAGAATAATCGAGTCCATATATCCCTTATCTTGTTCAATGAAAAGGTCGTAACAAGGAACTGAGACAACATTAGCTTTTACACCCTCCGCATTAAGTGTCTCTTTTACTTTAAGAGCTAACTCAACTTCACTTCCTGAAGCCATAAGAGTAACAGTTGCATTTTTATCTTGAGCTAGTAAGTATCCACCGCGAGAAGCTTCACCTCTTATTGCTTTTGGTAAAACAGAGAGGTTTTGACGTGAACATACAAATGCAGATGGAGATTTTCTCATCTCTAAGGCTGTTTGCCATGCTTGAATATTTTCTGCTCCATCAGCTGGACGCCATACATAGAAGTTTGGTAATGCACGAAACTGTGAAAGGTGTTCTATTGGTTGGTGTGTTGGTCCATCTTCACCTACACCTATACTATCGTGAGTCCAGATAAAGAACTGCTGTATTCCCGTAAGGGCGGCTATACGAGCTGCTGGTTTTAAGTAGTCGGAGAAGACAAAAAACGTAGCTGAAAACGGCATAAGTGGACCATAAAGTGCCATCGCATTTACTATAGAAGCCATAGCATGCTCACGAATACCAAAGTAGATATTTCTACCTTTAGGATAAATACCCATATCATTGAGGTTTGTTTTGTTAGAGGGGCTAAGGTCAGCACTTCCACCTAAGAAAGATGGAATCCCTCTTGCAATAGCATTCATGATTTTACCATTTGTCCCACGTGTCGCTTCTGCTTTATCAAATGTTGGATAGTTGATACGAGAAAAATCAGGATTTTGCAGTGCACTTAATGCTTCATTTTGCTCCATTAGCGGAAGAGTTTTTTGTCTATGAATCCACTCGCGTTCAAGTAAGTCTCCATGCTCTATAGCACAACGAAATCTCGCCATGATATCTTCAGGAACAAAAAACTTTTTCTCTGGATCAAAGCCAGCATCAGTTTTTGCTTTAGCAATAATAGCATCACCTAAAGGAGCACCATGAGCATGATGTGAACCCTCTAGCTCTCCTGCACCTTTAGCTATAATTGTGTGAGCAATAATAATTGTTGGTTTTGTATTTGATTTTGCTTCGAGGATAGCATCATTTATCTCATCGTAATTATGTCCATCTATCTCTAAAACATCCCACTCTTGTGATTCAAAACGCATACGAATATTTTCAGAAATACTTAAATCAGTACTCCCTTCAATAGTAATATTATTCGAATCATAAATAAGGATTAAGTTGTCAAGTTTGTTGTGACCAGCGATAGAACAAGCTTCATAAGAAAGACCCTCTTCTAAATCACCATCACCACATAAACAATAAACTGTGTGGTCAATCAACTCAGCAGTATCAGAGTTCACTTGAGCACCTACAAACTTAGAAGCCATTGAAAAACCAACTGCATTTGCTACACCCTGACCAAGTGGACCAGTGGTAATCTCGATACCTTTAGTATGACCGTATTCTGGGTGACCTGGAGTAAGAGAATCCAGTTGACGGAAGTTTTTTAAGTCTTCTATCTCTAAACCGTATCCCCATAAATAATAAAGAGAATAGATAAGACCCGTTGCATGTCCACCTGAGAACACTAACCTATCACGGTTTAACCAGTCTGGATTTTTAGGGTTATGGTTTAAGTGCTCACCTAAAACGACAGCGATATCTGCTAATCCCATCGGTGCACCTGGGTGACCTGAATTAGCCGCTTGAACCATATCTGCTGCTAAAAATCTAATGCTATCGGCCATTCTTTTGCGTGTATCATTCATCTTTTTATATCCTGTTTTTGTTTTATTTATGTCGGTTAATGTATTTTGTTAGTAAAGAAGACAACTCACTTTGTAAGCTCTCATCAAAACTAAGCATCT